>CAZIDQ010000022.1:17520-26115 GCA_964538015.1 uncultured Marinosulfonomonas sp. | reverse complement strand
CGTAGCCCAGCAACCCATCGATATGCGGTTCGGCAAAGAAATCGGCAGACGGGGTGATCAGCAGAATATCTGCCCCCTTCACATCCAGCGGCAGTTTTACCGCGATGCCTGTTTCATCCTCCAGATCCTCTTCCAGATCTTCCAGCGTGGCGCGCAGCGCCTTTGGGTTCAGGCCCAGATTGTTGCCGGTTTTCTTTAGCTTGGCGATGATTTCGTTACAGTATTTCTGCCCCACGCCAACGCTGTCCATAATCTCGCGTGCGGCCATGGAAATTTCAGCGGTATCAATGCCATAGGGGCAGGCAACCGAACAGCGGCGGCACTGCGAACACTGGTGGTAATAGGTATACCATTCGTCCAGCACTTCTTTGGTCAGATCACGCGCGCCCACCAGCCACGGGAAATATTTGCCCGCAAAAGTGTAGTAACGGCGGTAAACCGAGCGCAGCAAATCCTGTCGCGCGACCGGCATGTTTTTCGGGTCACCCGTGCCAAGGAAGTAATGACATTTGTCGGTGCAGGCACCGCATTTCACGCAGGCATCCAGATAGACCTGAAAGGCGCGGTTCTTTTCCGCCAGCTCGCCCATCTTTGCGATGGCGACCTCTTGCCAGTTGTCAATCAACTCGCCAGGGAAACCCAGTGGCTCGTTATGCTCGGGGGCGGCCGCAAAGGTGTTGGTATCGGCCATCGCGCCACATTCAAGCGCCGGAATCTTGAAGATTTCATCAACGCTATCAAAGCCGCCGTATTCTTCTTTTTTATCAAGAGGTGCCATTATTTGCCCTCCTCTGGTTCTGGAATGCCTTCGGGTAGCGGTGGCAACTGGCTGGCCCATGCGGACAGATGTCTAAATTCGCGGGCGTTATCAACCTGTGTGCGCGACGGGGCAAAGAAAACGCCCGGTGCGTGCAGCAGTTTGGAAATCGGAAAGATGATCATCAGGATTGCAACCAGCCCCAGATGGATCAGCACGCCGGGTTGGGCGGGCAATTCGTTGATCTGGAACCGCATCAGGCCCAGAAAGAACTGTTTCACCGCCAGAATATCGACCGGCATCAGGAATTTCATGCCCATGCCGGAAACCACGATGCCCAAAAACAGGGCCAGCATCAGGTAATCGGACGGGCTCGAGATATAGCGGATACGCGGCACCACAATCCGGCGAGCCAACAACCCGCCAAGTCCGGCCAGCATCGCAAAAGAGGCGTAAACGCCGATTGGCTGGATCAGGTCAACCCACCACCAAACCGGCTGGGTGAAATAGCGCAGGTGGCGCAGCACCACCAGCAACATGCCGAAATGGAACAGCACGGCGAAAATCCATATCCATTTGTTGGATTTGAACAGGCTCTGGAAGAAAGCCACCTCGCGGAACATTCTGAACCAGACGCCCCGTTTGGTGCGTGGTGCAGGTGATACCGGAATTTTCAGCGGTGCCGGGGTGCGGGCATATCTAGCCACCTTCATCCCCGTGCCGACGATCAGGATAACCGTTGCGACATAGAACAGCACTGCATAAAGCGTTGACAACACTTGGAGTCCTCCCAGACGTGTGCCCCCCGAATTTATTATTTTTATTTCGGGGGGTTAGCTAGTATATTATACGCAGCCGGTTGGCTTGGGCAGGCCTGCGATTTTACAGGCTTGTTTGGCCGGACCGTACGGAAACAGCTCGTACATGTATTTGTTGTTGCCAACTTCGGGGCCCATGGATTTCTTGATCGATTTGATCAGAACACGCACAGCCGGCGCGATTTGATATTCCTCGTAATAATCACGCAGGAAGTTCACAACAGCCCAATGCTCGTCTGTCATTTCGACGTCTTCGGCGTTGGCGATGACAGCACCCAGTTCAGGCGTCCAGTCGGCCAGATTTGTGATGTAGCCTTCTTCGTCAGTTGCGATTTCTTGTCCATCTACTTCGTAAGACATGTTAGTTCCCTTCGGTCAAAGTGTTCGTAATGATTGTTAATTCAGAGCCAGTTTTGCGTGCGGTCATGTGATGCCGCAAGTTCCACAAATCCGGCATAATCGACGGTTTTCACGCCGTCCATCAGACGTCCCTCGTCTATTCCTCGTGCTTTCAGGTCCGGGGCCAGAACGGCCAGCGTCACCGCCCCGCCCAGACCCGCGACCGCGTCGGCCAAACCCGTGCCCGCCGCAGCGCCGTAAACGCCATCCTCGATCAGCAAAACGGTGTCGCCCGCTTTGGTATGTCCCAGACAGCTTAGCAATGTCTGCGCCGCGAAAGGAGATTTGTTAACTGTATGTAAAGTAGCCATTTTTATCCCCTAAAAGCTCAGAACGACGTCTTGGTCGGCCATCACGTCGGCCATTTCGGCCCGGCTGACGATGCGAATTGAAGGCTTTTCAGCATAATCATCATCCTCGTCTTCCCACGTAATTTCCTGCAAGTCGTCAGCGGTCAGGCCGCGTTCGTCCAGCGATTCTTTTTCGACGAACAACTTGGTGACCTCGTAGTCGCCCAGCGCACGGAAGGTCGGCGAGAAGTTCTTAACGCCAATTTCTTTCGTGTCTTGGGATTTCACCAGTTGAAATACACCGTCATCCAGAAACGCAAGGCTGACATCCTGATCAAAAGCCGCACCAATCAGCACAACTTCCAGACTTTCCAGCGCGTAAATCGTGCCATAAGGCGCTTTGCGATTTACGTAGAGGAATTTTTTAACACCATCTTCCATGTTTATCCCCTAGTCCCCGAATGTCATCAGACGGTCTGTCTCGATGCCCATTTCAATCAACTGCCCAAGGCCGGAAATCCGGAAACCCTCGGCGATGTTGCTGGCGTCTTTTCCTTGACGGTCAGCTTCTTTTTGGTCCAGCAGACCACGGCGTTGGGCCGCAGCGATACAGATCACCAGATCCGTGCCGTGTTCCTTGGCCAATGCGGTCCACTGTTCCTGAATATTGCGTTCATCCTGTGGCGGGATCGACAGGCGCGTGCCCACGTTAACCCCGTCGTGATAGAAAAACACACGTGGCACTTCGTGTCCCGCCGCAAGCGCGGCGGTGACGAAATGATAGGCCGTATCAGACGCTTGGTGCGTATATGGGCCTTCGCTTACAACGACTCCGAATTTCACGTTGATCGCTCCTTAGAAGTGGATGTGGGCCGACTGGTTCATGGTCTTGCGTGCGCCGGTCCATGTATCCAGATGGTGTTTGGTGAAGGCCAGATCGGTCATCTCAAAGAACCGGCTCCAACCGATACGTTCGATCCATTCGCCCATACGTTCCCAATGCTTGGCATCTTTTTTGTAGGCTTTGATGATACGCTTGACGACTGCGTTCACTTCAGGCCAATGCGGCGCGTTGTTGGGCAGATTGGCCACGGCCAACTTGTGGAATGTTGGCTTGGAGCGCGCATTCGAGTGCTTGCCACCAACCCAGATCGCAATCTTGGTGCTATCGTCGCCATTGATCTGCATCGGCGGGCACGGCGGGTAACAGGCGCCACAGCAAACGCATTTCTTTTCGTCGATTTCCAGCGTCGGCTTGCCATCTACCATCGCAGGGCGGATCGCAGCCACAGGACAACGGGCCACAACAGCGGGGCGTTCACAGACGTTGGCAACCAGATCGTGGTTGATTTTCGGCGGCTTGGTATACTGCACGTTGATCGCAATATCACCTTGGCCACCACAGTTGATCTGACAGCAGGATGTGGTGATGCGCACGCGGTTTGGCATCTTTTCCTGAATGAATTCCTCGTGAAGCATGTCCATCAGACCCTTCACAACACCGGACGCATCGGTGCCCGGAATATCGCAGTGCAACCAGCCCTGCGTGTGGGAAATCATCGTCACCGAGGCACCGGTGCCACCCACAGGGAAGCCCTCTTCGCCCAGCTTGTCAATCAGCGGCTGAACCTTGGCCTCGTCCGACATCATATATTCTATGTTGGAGCGGGTGGTGAAACGGATGTGGCCGTCTGCAAATTCGTCGCCGATGTCACACAGCTTGCGGATGGTGAAAACGTCCATCTGGCGCTGGGTGCCAGCGCGGACTGTGAAAATCTCGTCGCCGGATTTGGCCACGTGGCGCAGAACACCGGGGCGTGGGCGATCGTGGTAATCCCATTTGCCGTGGTTTTTTTCCAGAACCGGATGCATGTATTGGAAATGATCCGGAACACCAACCTCGTCGGCGGTTCTTGGGGTGACTTTTTCGTTCATTTTCTTCTCCCTGCCTCTGCGCTACCCCAAACGGGGCCGCAGAGTTGTCAATTTCAGTTAATCCAGACCGAATTATTCGCCAGCGACCGTCATGCCAGCTTCAAGCGCTTTACGCTCGAACCATTTAGCGGCCTCATCATCAAAATCATCGGTGCGAACATAGCTGGATGTGCGTGGGTGGTTGACCATATTCGGATCAGCCTCAACACCAACAGCCTCAAGGAACGCCGGCAGACCGATGCGGTCAATGGTTTCCCCGACACGTTCGTGCTCTAGCGCGTTGTCAGCAAAGAATTCGATGCAGGTTTCTGCGAATTCTTCCAGATTATCATAATCTTCCTGTGTTTCCAGCTTGATGAACGGTTTGATCATGATACCCATCATGTCGCCCACTTTCAGCGAACGCTTGCCGCCGATCATCACCGATACACCTTTGTCATCACCCGGGCTAAGCGCCTTGGTCATAACGTTGATACAGTGCATGCAGCGCACACAGGATGCGTTGTCGATTTCCATCGTGTCATCATCATTCAGCGAAATTGCACGGGTCGGGCACATGTTGACCACTGTATCAATGGTGTACTTGCGACCGGCGTTTGCCACGTGCTCTTTTACTTTTTCCTGATCGACTTTGATGTCGTCACGCCATGTGCCGATCACCGCAAAGTCGGCGCGGTGGATCGCGTTCACACAGTCATTGCCACAGCCTGAAAACTTGAACTTGAACTTGTAAGGCAGCGACGGGCGGTGCATTTCGTCAAGGAAGGCGTTGATGATCTGGCGATGCGCCTTGCCTTCGTCAAAGCAGGAATGCTCGCAACGGGCGGCGCCAACGCAGCTCATGGCGGTCCGCAATGCAGGGCCAGCGCCCCCAAGGTCAAAGCCCATTTTGTTGATCGCATCAAACGCGGCTTGCGTGTTTTCAGTGGTACAACCCTGCAACATGATATCGCCAGACTGGCCGTGCAGCGCGATCAGGCCCGAACCATATTCCTCCCAGACGTCACACAGTTTACGCAGAATTTCGGTCGTATAGTGAAACCCCGGAGGCGGCATAATACGCAGGGTATGGAATTCTTTGGATTCAGGGAATTTATCAGCCACTTCGGAATAGCGCGGGATGATGCCGCCGCCATACCCGAACACAGAAACAACGCCACCTTTCCAATACCCTTTACGGTTTTCGTAGGAATGGTTCAGTTGCCCCAAAAGGTCATTCATCATCGGCGCGTATTTTTCGCCCTTGGCATCGCGCAGACGTTTCAGGCCGGTGACAAAGCTCGGCCAAGGGCCGTCTTCCAACTGGTCCAGCATTGGTGTTGGGTGAATTTCGGCATCTTTTGCTTTGCCGTCTTTGTGATCGCCATCTTTCATAACAAACTCCCTGTTTGCGCGTTTCATCGGGTTTTGCCCCCCGAATTCAATTATAAGCTCCTAGAGTTAGATCACCCGTCTGGCCGGTAACTCTTCGACCTGTGCAACCCGAAATTCTGGAGCCTTGTTTGACTTGGATTTTACATTACACTTTTTGAATGTAAAGATAAAGCTGCGCCAAAAAGTGCGTTGCATCTAAATATTCCGATAATTAGATACCAAACGAAACAATCTTAGCCATTGCGTGCAGGGAGGGGACATTAATGAACAATTCTCAGGATAAACACCCGAAGGGCAATCCATTTGCTTTGGATGACGGGGCCGCCTATCAGGCGTGGCGCGCGGACAAGTTGCAACAAACATCTGAATTGCTTGAAAAATCCGATCCGGTCGAAATTGATGACCTAGCGGCGATAACACCCGCCGTGCAGGACGAATTGTTTCGCAGATGTGAAATATCCAACGCGGTTTTCTATCGCGATATGCAGAAAACTGCCGATCCCGACACGATTAGTAAAAAATTGCGCCTATTTGCCGAAAAACTGGGTTTGCGCATCGCGGAAAAGCACAGATCAGCCGGAAAAGACGGAATCGTTTCGTTGCAAGTTTCGGATTCGCCCAGCCAGAAAGGTTACATTCCCTACACCACCAGACCGATCAACTGGCACACCGACGGCTACTATAATGCGCCCGACGAAAAGATCCGCGCGATGGTGCTGCATTGTGTGCGCGCCGCACAGGATGGTGGCGTCAATCAGGTGTTCGACCCGGAAATCGCCTACATCCGCCTGCGCGATGAAAACCCCGATTATATCGCGGCACTGTCGCACCCCGGCGCGATGACCATTCCGGAAAACCGCGAACCAAACGGTAATGTGCGCCCCGCCAGCATCGGCCCCGTGTTCGAGGTGAACAATGATACCGGCCATCTGGAAATGCGCTATACCGCCCGCACCCGTTCTATCGAGTGGCGCGATGATTCCGCCACCCGCGCCGCTGTGGATTTCCTGAATTCAGTGATGAATTCCGACGATCCCTATATACAAACCATCAAAATGCAGGACGGCGACGGGTTGTTGTGCAATAATTCGCTTCACAACCGCACGGGTTTTGACGCAAACAGCGAAAAGCCCAGCGCGCGCCTGCTTATGCGTGTAAGATTCCACAATCGCGTTACAGGGAGAAACTGAAATGGCCAAACTTAGCGACCTTATTATTGGGCACCCAGAAATCGACAGCTTTTCCGCACTGGAACTGCTGGTCGCCCACGCGGGCGAATCCGGCGAGATGTTTCTGGAATTCGACGTTAAACCCGATTTCCGCGACACCCCGAAGAAATGGGAATGGCGGCTGGAAGCGGTGTTTGCAGCGGGGCTGAAATATGTCTGACGAAGTCATCACGGATGTTGCGGAATTCAATTTCCCCTTCAAAAAGCATGTGACGCTGAAAAACGTCGCCTATGGCGCTACAGAAAATGGTGAGGGCTCAAACTGGCTGCGTGTAACCATCCGCGAACAGCGCCGCTTTACCATTTTCGATCTGGACCCCGAAAGTGCCGCCGATTTCGGCGCCACCCTGTCCCAATGGGCGAAAAACAATCAGGGCTAGGCCCGATCCTATATATAAAGAGACGCGCGCAATGGATTACCTTCCTATCTTCCTTGATATCACCGACAAGCTGGTCGTCGTGGACGGCGGCACAACCGTGGCCGCCCGCCGCGTTGAACGCGCCCTTCTGGCGGGTGCCAAAGTGCATCTGTTCGACGAAAACCTGTCGGATGAATTCAGCACATTGCTGGGCCACGAAAACCTGACCCACCACGCCCGCGCCATCACAGCCGAGGATATCAAGGGGGCCGTGGTCGCCTATGGTGCTTCCGAAAACGATGCCCGCGACACCCTGCTCTACACCGCCGCCAAACAGGCCGGTGTTTTGGCGAATGTCGCGGATGTGGGTGAGTATTGCGATTTTATCACCCCCTCGGTGGTGGATCGCTCGCCGCTGGTTATCGCCATATCTTCGGGCGGCACCGCGCCGGTGATTGCCCGCATCCTGCGTGCCCGTATCGAAAGCCTGCTGCCCCCCGCTTACGGGCGCATGGCCGAATTCCTTGGCAAATTCCGCGACCGCGTGCTGGCCGGTATCAAAGGCACCACCGAACGCCGCCGGTTCTGGGAAACCATGATCGACGGGCCTGCGGGTGACCATTTCCTTGCCGGTGATCTGGAGCGCGCCGAAAGCCACCTTTTGTCCTCGCTCGAATGCGCCACCGGCAAAGGTGCACCGTGTGAGCAGGGCGAAGTGTTCCTTGTTGGCGCTGGCCCCGGTGACCCCGACCTGCTGACCTTCCGCGCCCTTCGCCTGATGCAACGCGCCGATGTGGTGCTTTACGACCGGCTGGTGGGCGATGGCATCCTTGAACTGGTGCGCCGTGATGCCGAACGCATCTATGTCGGCAAACGCCCTGACAACCACGCGATGTTTCAGGAAGACATCAGTGCCCTGATGGTGAAACTGGCCAAAGACGGCAAACGCGTGCTGCGCCTAAAGGGGGGCGATCCCTTCATCTTCGGGCGCGGCGGCGAGGAAATCGAGATGCTGGCCGAACACAACATCCCCTTTCAGGTGGTGCCGGGCATCACCGCGGCCGCCGGCTGCTCCACCTATGCCGGCATCCCCCTGACCCACCGCGACCACGCCCAATCCTGCATTTTCGTCACCGCCCACGGGCGCGACGGGGTGCTGGATCTGGACTGGGACGTGCTGACCCGCAAAAACCAGACCGTCGCGGTTTACATGGGCCTGTCCAGCCTGAAAGTCCTGTCCGAAGGGTTCGCCAGCCACGGGGTTGATCCAACCACACCGGCCGCGATCATCGACAACGGCACCCGCCCCAACCAGCGGATCATCACCGGCACCATTGCCGATCTGTATCAAAAGGCGACCGAGGCCAAATTCACCGGCCCCTCGATCATCATCATCGGCGGCGTCGTTACCCTGCGCGATAAACTGGGCTGGTT
>CAZIDQ010000022.1:15908-17420 GCA_964538015.1 uncultured Marinosulfonomonas sp. | reverse complement strand
CCTCGATCATCATCATCGGCGGCGTCGTTACCCTGCGCGATAAACTGGGCTGGTTCGCAGACGATCAGGACGGCAAATTCGGCATGAGCCTGACCCCCAAAGGTTCGCTTTAACCCGCCTTTAGCCCCTCCCCGATGCGCAAAACTGTTTGGCCCCTGCAAGAACATATGATTATATGCTAATATGTATGCAGGGGCGCAAAGAATCCCCTGTTAAATATAATAATCTACGTCTGACAGGATGGTGAAATGCTGGAAACGCTACGGGAAATGGTGATTGAATCACCAGGTTTTTATGTCGCTTGGGGCGGCCTGATCATTGCAACGGTGTTTGGATACATCGTTTATGTAACAAACTTCTGCACAATGGGCTCGATCTCGGACATGATGTCGTTCGGGGACAAACGCCGCTTTCGCTCGTGGCTGCTGGCCACCGCAACGGCAATGCTGGGCGTGGCCCTGTTGCAAAAACTCGAGGTCGCGGATTACCGCACCACTATGTATATGGCCCCCAACCTGACATGGCTGGCCAATATCGCGGGTGGTCTGATCTTTGGCTTTGGCATGGTGCTTTCGGGCGGGTGTCTTTCGCGCAATCTGGTGCGGGCGGGGTCCGGCGATCTGCGCTCGGGCTTTGTGCTGCTGGTGGCAGGGCTGTTTGCCTATATGACCATCGGCGGGCTGATCGGCCCGATCCGCGTGGCATTGTTTGGCAGCGCAACCGTCGATCTGGCGGAATTGGGCATGGAAACTCAGGGGTTAGGTGATTTCATCGCGCATTTCACCGGCATGGAGCTGGGCCTCTCGACCATGATCGCACTTGCCATCCTTGCGGGCGGGCTGCTGGTCTATTGCTTCAAGGATGCAGGCTTTCGCAAATCCCCGCCCCACATCATCGCGGGCGTCGGCATCGGGCTGTGCGTCACGGCGGGCTGGCTTCTGACCGGCCTTGCACAGGATGAATTCGCCGATGTGCCGGTGGCACTGGCCTCGCTTTCCTATGTGCGCCCCGCTGGCGACACGCTGGATTATCTGATGCGCGCCACGGCCTATTCCGGCCCCGGCTTCAACGTGATGACCTTCGCGGGCGTGCTGCTGGGCGGCTTCCTTGGGGCGCTTAGCAAAGGCAAACTGTCGATGACCACCTTTGCCGACAAATCCGACACCGTGCGCAATACCATCGGCGCGGCCTTGATGGGCATCGGCGGCGTTGTGGCGCTGGGATGCACCATTGGCCAAGGCGTCACCGGCTTCTCGACCCTTGCGGTCGGCTCCGGCCTTACGCTGATCTTTATCGTGTTGGGTGGCGTGGTTGGCATCAAATACATGGAATGGGCCGCCATGCGCGACTAAACCCTTTTCGCAACAAATCAAAAGCCCCGCCAACCAGACCGGTTCGCGGGGCTTTTTACGTCTGAAACAAGGGAACACATCCCCTTCTTCTTTTCCTAAATACCTTCGCCGAAGGCAAAACGCGCGCCCCTGCCAAGGGGCGCGCGTTGGTCGTCGGGCG
>CAZIDQ010000022.1:0-15808 GCA_964538015.1 uncultured Marinosulfonomonas sp. | reverse complement strand
CCCATCAGGGCGGCAACCTTCATCGCGATGGTCTTGTATACCTTGGCGTGTTCCCCGTCGGGTTCAGCTATCACCACCGGTGTGCCTTCGTCCGAATAATGCCGGATATCCATATGCAGCGGCACCGCACCCAAGAACATAACGCCCAGTTTGGCCGCCTCTTCCTGCGCACCGCCATGACCGAAGATATCCGATCTCTCGCCGCAATGCGGACAGATAAAGGTGCTCATATTCTCGATGATCCCCAGAATGGGCACATCCACCTGTTTGAACATCTTCAAGCCCTTACGCGCATCAATCAGCGCCAGATCCTGCGGGGTCGAAACAATCACGGACCCCGCCAGCGGCACCTGTTGCGCCAGCGTCAGTTGCGCATCCCCCGTGCCCGGCGGCATGTCCAGAACCAGCACGTCCAGCTCGCCCCATTCCACTTCGCGCACCATCTGCATCAGGGCGGAAACCACCATCGGGCCGCGCCAGATCACCGGCGATTCCTCGTCCATCAGGAACCCCATCGACATCACCTTCAGACCATATTGGTCAATCGGCACAATCCGTTCGTTCACGATATTGGGCCGCTCGGTGATCCCCATCAGACGCGGGATCGACGGGCCGTAGATATCCGCATCCAGCAGACCAACCTTCAGCCCCAGCGCCCGCAGGCCCAGCGCAAGATTGACCGAGGTGGTCGATTTGCCAACCCCGCCCTTGCCCGACGCCACCGCCAGAACCGCCTTCACCCCGGGGATCGCCCCCGCCACTGGCCGCATATCCGGCCCGACTGGACGATCCGGCTTGCTGCTTAACTTGGGTGCTTCTTTCGCACGCGGTTCGGCCGGTTTTTCTGCGGTCAGAACCACCAAAACCGTTTCCACCCCGTCAATCGCCGCCACGGCCTCTTCGGCCTGTTTTTGCATCGCACCGGCGCCTTCATTGGCCCCCGGCGACAGCGAGATCGAAAAGATCACCTTACTGCCCTGCACCACGATATCCGAAACCATCCCCGCCGAAACGATGTCCGCGCCATCCGGCCCGTAAACAATGCCCTTCAGCTTATCCAGCACCTTGTCTTTCACTGTCATTCTCCCCTGTGACGCCCCCGTGTCCCGTTGTCGGATAGGGGGTTTGTTTCCATCCTGAAAAATATTCGCAAACTTGAATGTAACAGATTGTCTAGAACACTTCCAGCATAACAAGCCTTATTCTTTGTGCCTAGCATGACGCGCGCGAAACCGCCGGATTTCGGCCTCGGTCGGGGCCTGACCGGTATAGACCGCCGCATATTCCGGCATGCGGGAAATGCGTTCATCGACCGGTTCCTGAACCCGCATTGAAATATATCCAACCTGTGTATAGAGCACCGTCATCGCCCGCACTTCGGCCTGCGCCACGCTAAAATCGAACCGCTGAAACATCTCCATAATCGCCGCTTTGCGCAACGAATCCGCCCGATCAATCCGCACCTGCACCGCCGGATCATTATGCGCCCAGCCGCGAACGGCCCGATCCAGACGCGCGTCAAACAGATCATCATCCAGCCAGCAATCATACAGGTTGAACATCGCCTCGGTGATGGTCTCGGCATAGGCTTGGGTTTGGCGCACCAGATTGCCGGTGTTCTTGGCCTCCCACATCTGCAACAGCGCCTCGAGCAGCGCCTCGCGGTCCTCGAAATGCCAATAAAAACCGGTGCGTGATAGGCCCAGCGCCTTTGCCAGCGGCATCACCTTGACCGCCTCAACACCCGATTCCACCAGCATGTCATAGGCCGCTTGCAGCCAGAGCGCCTCGGACCCGCGCGGCGTGGATTTCCGGTCAGGCTTTGATTTTATTGCGGTTTTCATGGGGCGCAGTTTACCCGGTGCGCCAAAGGGAAACAAGTGCTTGACAGAGCTGCCTTGAATCTCGACAGTTATGTCGAGATTCTCTGATTTGAAGGTTCCCCAATGGCAACTCCCACCAAAAGACGCGGCAGACGTGGCGGCAAACGCAGCAGCGAGGCGGGTCAAAACCCGCATATGTATGTGCCCTATATCAGCCGCAAAATCCCGCCCTACGATCTGCTGGACGAGGAAAGCCTGATCCGTATCGAACAGGGTGCCGACCGGATATTGGCCGAAATCGGCATCGAATTTCGCGATGATCCCGAAACCGTGCGCCTGTTCAAACAGGCCGGCGGCAAGGTGACCGAGGTTTCCGCCACAGCGTGGAACATCAAATTCGAACCCGGCCTGATCCGCGACCTGCTGAAAACCGCCCCGCCGCAATTCACCCAGCACGCCCGCAATCCGGCCAAATCCGTGCAGATCGGCGGCGATGCAACGGTATTCGCCCCTGCTTACGGATCGCCCTTCGTGATGGATCTGGACAAGGGGCGGCGCTATGGCACCATGCAGGATTTCGAGAATTTCGTGAAGCTGGCGCAAAGCAGCCCATGGCTGCACCACTCGGGCGGCACCATTTGCGAGCCGACCGATATTCCGGTGAACAAACGCCATCTGGATATGGTTTACGCCCACATGCGCCTGTCCGACCGTGCCTTTCTGGGATCTGTCACAGCCCCCGAGCGGGCCGAGGACAGTATCGAGATGTGCCGCATCATGTTTGGTGCGGATTTCGTGGACCAGAACTGCGTCATCATGGGCAATTTCAACTCGACCTCGCCGCTGATCTGGGATGGCGTTTCCACCCGTGGCATCCGCGCCTATGCTGCTGCCAATCAGGGATCAATCCACCTGCCCTTCCTGCTGGGCGGGGCGGTGGCACCACTAACCATGGCCGGAGCCATCGCGCAGAACCTTGCCGAAAGCATGGTGGGGTGCGCCCTGACCCAACTGGTGCGCCCCGGTGCGCCCACGGTGCTGGCGTCTTTCCTTGTGACGCTGGCGATGCGTTCTGGCTCGCCTACTTTCGGCACACCGGAACCGGCGACCGGCAGCCTTGTGATGGGGCAGTTGGCGCGGCGGCTGAACCTGCCTTTGCGCAATGCGGGCAATTTCACCACCTCGAAATTACCCGACGGGCAGGCCATGCAGCAAAGCATGATGTCGATGATGTCGGCCATTCAAAGCGGCGGCAACTACATTCTGCATTCCGCCGGATTTCTGGATGGGTTGCTGTCAATGTCCTATGAAAAATTCGTTATGGATACGGATATTTGCGGTGCACTGCACGCCTATCTGAACGGGATCGAGGTGAATGACGACACACTGGGCTTTGACGCGCTGGCCGAAAAAGGCCCCGGCGAACACATGTTCGGCTGCGCCCACACCATGCGCCACTATAAAACCGCCTATTGGGACAGTGGTTTTAACGATGACCAGCCGTTTGAAACATGGTCCGAAGCAGGCGGCGAGGACGGCATGATCCGTGCCAACCGCCAATGGAAGAAACGCCTTGCCGACTATCAGGCCCCGCCGTTGGATATCGCCAAGGATGAAGCGTTGAAAGAATTCATTGCCAAGAAAAAAGCATCGGTAGAAGATGCGTGGTATTAAAGGAGCCGGCCCGATGTCCAATGACCCTCTGTTGCAACCCTACCAGCTAAAACACCTGACCCTGAAAAACAGGATCATGACCACCAGTCACGAGCCCGCCTACCCCGAAGACGGCATGCCCAAGGACCGCTACCGCGCCTACCATCAGGAACGCGCCAAGGCGGGGATTGCCCTGACCATGACCGCCGGATCGGCCGCCGTGTCCAAGGACAGCCCGCCAGTGTTCAACAACATCCTTGCCTACAAGGACGAAGTGGTGCCGTGGATCAAAAACCTGACCGATGCCTGTCACGAACACGGGGCGGCGGTGATGATCCAGCTGACCCATCTGGGGCGGCGCACCCGCTGGGACAAGGGCGACTGGCTGCCCGCCGTCACCCCGTCGCACAAACGCGAACCGGCGCATCGGGCCTTTGTCAAAAAGATGGAGGACTGGGACATCGCCCGCATCATCACCGATTACGCCGACGCCGCCGAACGGATGCAGGCCGGTGGCATGGACGGGATCGAGCTTGAGGTATTCGGCCATCTGATGGACCAGTTCATCTCGCCGCTGACCAACACGCTTGAGGCGCCCTATGGCGGATCGCTGGAAAACCGGATGCGGTTTTCCATGGACGTTCTACGCGCCATTCGCAAACGGGTGGGGGATGATTTCATCGTCGGCATGCGCTTTACCGTGGACGAGGATCAGCCGGGCGGCACCACATTCAAGGACGGCATCACCGTCTGCAACACATGGCGCGACAGCGGCATGGTGGATTTCCTAAACGTCATTCGCGGGCGCATCCATACCGATCCGGCGATGACCGATATGATCCCTGTGCAGGGGATGAAAAACGCCCCGCATCTGGATTTTGCGGGATCAGTGCGGGCCGCAACCGGCCTGCCCACCTTCCACGCTGCCAAAATCCCCGATGTCGCCACGGCACGCCACGCGGTTTCCGCCGGTCTGCTGGACATGGTTGGCATGACCCGCGCCCATATGGCCGACCCGCATATCGTGCGCAAAATCATCGAGGGGCGCGAGGACGACATCCGCCCCTGCGTCGGTGCCACCTATTGTCTGGACCGCATCTATGGCGCGGGCGATGCCCTGTGCATGCACAACGCTGCCACAGGCCGCGAATTGACCATGCCGCATGACATCCCGCCCGCAAAGACGCGCAAAAACGTGGTGATCGTCGGCGCGGGTCCTGCAGGGCTAGAGGCTGCACGGGTGGCGGCCGAGCGGGGGCATAAGGTAACAGTGCTCGAGGCCGCTGCCGACCCCGGCGGGCAGGTCCGCCTGACCGCGCAAAATCCGCGCCGGCGTGAAATGATCAGCATCATTGACTGGCGCATGTCCCAATGCGCCGCGCGCGATGTGGATTTCCGCTTCAACACATGGGCCGAGGCCCAAGACGTTACCGCCCTGTCCCCCGATGTGGTTATCATCGCCACCGGCGGCCTGCCCGATACCGAAGTTCTGGAAACTGGCAATGATCTGGTGGTGTCCAGTTGGGACATCATCGCGGGTGACGTGAAACCGGGCCAGAACGTGCTGGTCTATGACGATGCGGGCGACCACCCTGCCCTGCAAGCCGCCGAAGTGATCGCCAACAGTGGCGCACATGTGGAAATCATGACACCGGACCGCAGCTTTGCCCCCGAGATCATGGCGATGAATCTGGTGCCCTACATGCGCGCGCTTCAGGACAAGGACGCAACTTTTACCGTCACCCGCCGCCTGATGGATGTGGAACGCGACGGCAACCGGTTGCGCGCCATCATCGGCACCGATTACAGCGATTACCGCAGCACGGCCACCTATGACCAGATCGTGGTGAACCACGGCACCCTGCCGCTGGACGATCTGTATTTTGCGCTGAAACCATCCTCACGCAATCTGGGCGAGGTGGATTACGGCGCCCTGATCGCAGGCCAGCCGCAAACCATCGCCGCAAACCCCGATGGGGCGTTCCAGCTGTTTCGCATCGGTGACGCCGTATCGGCCCGCAACACCCATGCGGCGATTTACGATGCCTTGCGGCTAATGAAAGATATCTAGGAACAGGAACCAAACAACATGAAAATCGGCGTTATCGGATGCGGCTTGATCAGCAGCGCCTTGGTCAGGGCAATTGCCGCTGATGACCACGTTATTACCGTGTCCGAACGCAACCGCACCCATTCAGCAAAACTGGCAAGCCATTATGAATCGGTTGCCGTTGCCGACAATCAAACGGTTCTGGACAACTGCGACGTCATCATACTCGGGCTACTTGCCGATGTTGCCCCCGATGTTCTTGCCCCACTGGATTTTCGCACCAATCACCGGATCATTTCCCTGATGGCGGGCCTGTTGCCGCCGCAGGTCGCCAAAATGACCGCTCCGGCCGCCGAAATCACACTGGCCATCCCGTTTCCCTTTGTCGGTCAAAAAGATGCGCCCATTCTGGTCTATCCGCAAAGCGACACGGTTAAGGCACTGTTTGGCACGCGCAACCGTTTGTTCGTTCTGGAGAACGAGGCCCAGTTCAACGCCTATATGTCGGCGCAGGCCGTGCTGTCACCACTGTTAAAGATGCTCGAGCAAACTTCAAACTGGATGGCGCAGCAGGGTGTTGATGCGACCGATGCCGACGGCTTCTTGCTGTCTTTGATTGCGGGCAGCCTGAATGCCCGCCCCCCTGCGGAAAAGCAACCATTCACCACAATGTTGCAAGAACTGAACACCAAAGGCGGGCTGAATGCGCAGTTGCGTGAACATCTGCTGGATGCCGGACTGAACGAAATGCTTGTTGAGGGACTGGATCAGTTGAGCGACCGGTTATCAGCAAAATGAATGACAAAGCACCAATAACGGCCCTGTTCACCCCCCTGACCCTTCGCCACAAAACCCTGAAAAACCGCGTGGTGTTCGGGGCGCATACCACCAATATGGCCTGCGATGGCCTGCCTGCCGAACAACACATCGCCTATTACCTTGAACGCGCCCGTGGCGGGGCGGCGATGATCGTGGTTGAGCCGATGCCGGTGCACGCCGCTGCCGTGCTGACCCGTGGTAATTTTCGCCCGTCCGATGACGCTGTGATCCCGCATTTTCGTCGCCTGACCACGGCCTGTCAGGCCGAGGGTGCTGTAATGATCCAGCAGCTTTATCATATCGGCGCACACGGGGATGGCGACAACAGCTGGCACGCGGCGTGGTCGCCATCGGGTGGACCCAGCTATCATGATAGCGACGGCAGTCATGAAATGAGCGCAGGCGAAATCGAGGAAACCATCGACGGTTTCGTTCAGGCGGCGCGGCGGTGTCAGGATGCGGGTTTTGACGGGGTCGAGGTCTGGACTGCCTATCACGGATTGCTGGACCAGTTCTGGACGCCCTTTTCCAACCAGCGAACCGATCAATGGGGCGGCAGTCTGGAAAACCGCACCCGTTTTTCACGCGAGGTTCTACGCCGCATCCGCGCCCTGTGCGGCGAGGATTTCATCATCGGACTGGCAGTCAGTGACGAACCCGACATCGCCGCCCATCTGGGCCGCGAGGAACTGGCCGAAATCATCGCCCTGCATGATGCCGAACACCTGATGGATTACGTCACCTGCGGCACCGGCAGCTATTTCGATTTCAGCCGCATCATCCCGACATTCCAGATCGCGGAAAATCAGGGGCGTGATCTGGCGGGCGTTCTAAAAGGGGCGGTGAAACACGCTGTTGTCACCGCCGAAAGCCACATCCGCACACCGGAAAACGCCCACGCGGTTCTATCCGAAGGCGCGGCCGATCTGGTTTCTATCGTGCGCGGCCAGATCGCCGATCCCTATTGGGCGGCCAAGGCCCGCGCAGGCGTGGCCGAAACCATCCGCCCGTGTCTATCGTGCAATCAACAATGTTGGGGGCGGCGCAGCCGCGACTACTGGATTTCCTGCCTGATCAATCCCTCGGTCGGCCATGAACACGCATGGGGGGGCGACAGGTTCACCCCCGCCGCCACCCCGCTGTCCGTTCTGGTTGTCGGGGCTGGCCCCGCCGGGCTCGAGGCCGCGCGCGCCAGCGCCAAAAAGGGACACCACGTTACGCTGATCGAGGCCAGCAGCCAGTTGGGCGGACAATTCCGGCTGGCCGGTTTGCAACCCCGCCGCGCGCAGATACTGGACCTAATCAACTGGTATCAACGCGAGTTGACGCGGTTAAGCGTCGATCTGCGTTTTAACAGCTATTGGGAGGCAGGCGAGATCGCGCATTTCGGTGCAGACAGGGTTATTCTGGCAACGGGATCTCTGCCTGCCGAAACCGGATTTCAAAAGGCCCTGCCACATGTCGCCACCCTGCCCGGCATCGATACTGGCAATGTCTATTCCGTCGAGGATGTGATGGGCGGCGCAGCGCGGTGCGGTGATCGGGTTTTGGTTTTGGACGAAGGCGGCAACTGGCGCGGTTGTGGCACCGCGTGGAAACTGGCGCAGGATGGCCACAAGGTGACCATCGTCACCCCTGACGCGCTGGTGGGCAAGGAATTGCAACGCTCGGCCGCCGATTTCAGATTGCGGCAGGCACTGACCGAACTGGGCGCAGATTTCGTCACGGAATCCGCGCTAACAAAATGGGGGACGGGCGGGGCCACGGTGCTTTCCCTGCTCGATGGCTCATCCCGTGAAATCGCCGCCGACACGCTGGTGCTGGCCACCGTAAATACCGCCGATACGTCGCTAAAAAAAGCGCTGGAAGGTATGGGCATCGCCTGCATCCTAATCGGTGACGCCCATGCCCCACGCAACGCCGCCTTTGCCATCCATGACGGGCGAAAATGCGCGCTGGAACTTTAAGCGGGGGATTGAACCATCCTGATAAAGGCGCGGATCAAACGCCCGCCGCGCCGCTCGGCCAGATTGACGACGGCCTCTTCCATCAGGATCGGCGTACCGCTGATTGCAATCGGGGCAAGGCGCACGTCTTCGGCCATTTCCTTTTGCGACACGAAACCGATGCCAACGCCCGAAGCCACGATTTCCTGCACCGCCTCGCGTCCTTCGGCCTCGATTGCGCCGTTTAGATCGATGCCTTGCGCCTTTGCGGCCCGTTCCAGTTTCTGACGGGTTTTTGATCCCTTTTCACGCAGCACCAGCGCCATCCCCGCCAGTTGCTTTAGCGACAGGGAATGATGCGCCGACAGGGGATTCGTGCGGGCCGTAAAAGCAATGATCGGGCTGGACCCCAGCCGCACCACATCAATCGCCGCCGTATCCGGCACAGTCCCCAGCACACCAATATCGGCGCGGTAATCATGCAAGGCTTCGATCACCTGATCGCTGTTGCCGGTGCGGATTTCCACCCGCACCTGCGGGAATTTCTGCCGGAACCGCGCCAGAACTGCCAGAACATGGCTGGCCGAATCCACATGCAGCCGCAGGGTGCCTGAACTAAAGGCGCGGTTTTCCTGCAACAATTCCCGCGCCTGATTTTCGTTTTCAAACAAACGCTTGGTGATCTCCAACAGGTGTTCCCCCTGTTCCGTCAACGTCACTTGCCGCTTTTCACGGTTGAACAACAGGGTGTCGTATTCCTCTTCCAGCTTGCGCACCTGATCTGAAATCGCCGGCTGGGTCAGATGCAGCGCCTTGGCCGCATTGGAAAAACCGCCGTGCAGGGCGACATTGTGAAAGGCCCGAAGCTGGACATAGCGCATTTTTGGCACCCATTAGTAAAATCGTTAGTTTGATCTAAATTAACGATTTTTAAAACGAACAGGCAAGAGGTTATTGATACCTTATTCGAAACCCGAACAGAGGCACAGGCCATGTCCGATACCGCATTCAAAATCACCCCGCCGCATCTGGGCGAACCCTATCTGCTGACCCCCGGCCCGCTGACCACATCCTATGCGGTGAAACAGGCCATGCTGCGCGACTGGGGCAGTTGGGATGGCGAATTTCGCGCGGTCACAGCCGAAATGCGCAAGATGCTGCTGGATATGATCAATGACACCAATGACGAATTTGATTGCGTGCCGATGCAAGGCAGCGGCACCTTTTCGGTCGAGGCGATGCTGGCCAGTTTCACCCCGCGCGATGGCAAGATTTTGGTGCTGTCCAACGGCGCCTATGGCAAGCGGATTGCGCAAACGCTGGACTATCTGAACCGCAATCATGTGGTGATCGACAAGGGCGACTATATGCCCCCGCGCGGGGACGAGGTAACAGCCGCCCTGCGCGCTGATCCCGCCATCACCCATGTGGTTGTGGTGCATTGCGAAACCAGTTCCGGCATCCTGAACCCCGTCGCGGAAATATCGCAAGCCGTCTACGCCGAAGGCCGCAAACTGCTGATCGATTCCATGAGCGCCTTTGGCGCAATCCCGCTGGATGTGAATGAAATCCGCTACGAGGCCATGGTGTCCTCGGCCAACAAATGTATCGAGGGCGTGCCCGGTTTTGGCTTTGTCATCGCCCGCAAGGACGAATTGCAGGCCGCCAAGGGGCGCAGCCATTCCCTGAGCCTTGATCTGCACGTGCAATGGACGCATATGAACAAAACCGGCCAGTGGCGTTTTACCCCGCCGACACATGTCGTTGTGGCCTTTCTGCAGGCCCTGAAGGCACACCAAGCCGAAGGCGGTGTTGCCGGACGTGGGGCGCGGTATGCCGACAACCGCGACGCGCTGGTTGAGGGGATGCGCGCCCTTGGGTTTGAAACTCTGCTAAAGGACCGCTGGCTATCGCCCATCATCGTTACCTTCTTTTGCCCGGCGCATAAGTCATTTGATTTCAATAACTTCTACGAGGCCATGAAAACCAAAGGCTTCATCATCTACCCCGGCAAACTGACCGTGGTTGACAGTTTTCGCATCGGTTGCATCGGCCAAATGGACGCCGATGTGATGCGTGATGTGGTGCAAGCCGCCAAAGAATGCTTAAGCGAAATGGGCGTGCCAAACGCGGCCCCGCCCGAACAAGCCCTGATCGAACGCGCCAGACTGGCCGCATAATCTTTTTACTGACTCATCATAAGGAAACATGAAAAATGAGCCAATTCGGAAACTACACTTATTCCCGCACCTATCGCGGCAAGGTTCAGGCGCTGGTGCTGGACTGGAGCGGCACCATCGCCGACGCCTATGTCATCGCCCCTGCGGTGGTGTTCGTCGAGGTGTTCAAAAACCAAGGCGTCGAGATTTCGATGGAAGAGGCCCGCGGCCCGATGGGTCTGCGCAAGGATCTGCACATCAAAATGCTGACCGAAGATCCGGTGATCGCCGAGCGTTGGAAATCCATCAAAGGCAAGTATCCGGATCAGTCCGATGTCGACGTCATGTTCAAGGACTTTGTGCCATTACAACTGGATTGCCTGCGCAAATACACCACCATCCTGCCGGGTGTTAAAGACGTGCTGGTAGATATGCAAAAGCAGGGCCTGAAAATCGGCGCATCAACCGGTTTCGTGCGCTCGATGGTGGATGTGCTGTTGGAAGACAGCATCAAACAGGGCTTTACCCCTGACGCCACCGTCGCCGGTGACGAGGTGATCAACGGTGCCCGCCCTGCCCCGCATATGGTGTGGAAAAATCTGGACCTGATGAACATTTCGGAAATCAAATCAGTGGTGAAATGCGACGACACGGTTTCCGGTGTCGGCGAAGCCCTGAATGCGGGTTGCTGGGGTGTTGGTCTGGTGCGCTATTCCAACTATATGAACATCAATTCGCTGGACGAAGAGGCCACACTGTCCGAGGCCGAAATCCAGCGCCGCATGGCCCACACGCGTAAAATTCTGCTGGAATCCGGCGCGCATTACGTCATCGATTCACTGGTGGAACTGCCCGCCGTGATCGACGATATCAACGCCCGTCTGGCACGCGGCGAAAAGCCGTAAACGGCACTAAAAAACAACCGGCCAGCCGCGCATCTGTTGCGGCTGGCCGTTCTTGCATCCAAGAACCAAAAATGGACTGGATGGTAAATATTTTCGCTCAAAGGGATTGCTGCATCGGCAATCCAAGCTATAGTCGGAAATAGTAGGGGGGATAAATAATAATCGAAGCGTCATAAAACCGTATCATTCTGCGGTTTATCTGGCTTCGTATCGTTCCCTTCACGTAATAAAAAATTGGTCCTGAACCAATAAACATAAACCAACACTGGGAGAAATCATGAAAAAGTCTATTACAATGCTGGCCACCACCGCCATTCTGGCACTGGGCACAGCCACCGCCACTTTGGCCGAAGAACTGACCGTTTATACAGCGGTTGAAGCCGAAGATCTGGCCCGTTACGCCGAAACCTTCAACAAAGCGAACCCAGACATCACCATCAACTGGGTGCGTGATTCAACCGGCATCATCACCGCCAAACTGCTGGCGGAAAAGGACAACCCGCAGGCCGACGTGGTCTGGGGCCTTGCCGGAACGTCACTGCTGCTGCTGAAATCCGAAGGTATGCTTGAGCCCTACGCCCCTGCTGGCATGGACAAGCTGGATCCGAAGTTCGTTGACAGTGACAACCCGCCCGCATGGGTTGGCATGGACGCCTGGGTTGCCGCCGTTTGCTATAACACGGTCGAGGCCGAAAAGGCCGGTCTGACCCCGCCAACATCGTGGAAAGATCTGACCGATCCGAAATATGCCGGTCACATCATCATGCCGAACCCCAATTCTTCGGGCACCGGTTTCCTTGATGTTTCCAGCTGGCTGCAAATGTTTGGCGAGGACGGCGGCTGGGCCTATATGGACGCGCTGCACGAAAATATCGCGCGCTACACGCACTCCGGCTCCAAGCCTTGTAAACTGGCCGCTGCCGGTGAAATCCCGATCGGTATTTCCTTTGCCTTCCGCGGCGCCAAATCCAAAGCTGCCGGTGCGCCGCTGGAAATCATCGTGCCAAGCGAAGGCGTAGGCTGGGAGATGGAAGCAACTGCGATCATCGCCGGAACCGCGCATCAGGAAGCCGCGCAAAAGCTGGTCGATTTCACGGTCTCGATGGACGCAATGCAGATGTATAATCAGGGCTATGCCGTGGTTGCCATCCCGGGTGTGGCCAAACCGGTCGAGCATTTCCCCGAAGGTCTGGTTGATGCGATGATCGACAATGATTTCGAATTTGCCGCCAACAACCGCGCCACCATTCTGGCCGAGTGGCAGAAACGTTATGACGGTAAATCCGACCCGAAATAGCATCTTGAATATTGTGAGGGGCCACAGTGGCCCCTCACATCTTTTCCCAAACATACCAATATATTACCCAAGGACCGCCCCGTGACAAAACCGGCTGACAACGTGTATCTGAGCATTAGAAATCTGTGGAAAGCCTTTGGCGATTTTCTGGCGCTGAAAGACATTTCTCTGGACATCAACGATGGCGAACTTGTCTGCTTCCTTGGCCCCTCGGGCTGCGGGAAAACCACCCTGTTGCGCGCCATTGCCGGGCTTGACCTGCAAACGCGCGGCACTGTTATTCAGGATGGTAAGGATGTGTCGAACCTGCCCCCGTCAATGCGGGATTTTGGCATTGTGTTCCAATCCTACGCGCTGTTCCCCAACCTGACCATAAAGAAAAACATTGCCTTCGGCCTGGAAAACACCGGCCGCAGCAAACCTGAAATCAAGGCCCGTGTGGCCGAATTGCTGGAACTGGTTGGCCTGCCCGAACAGGGCAGCAAATACCCAGCACAACTGTCCGGCGGCCAGCAACAGCGTATCGCGCTGGCCCGCGCGATTGCCACCAACCCCGGCCTGTTGCTGCTGGACGAACCGCTGTCGGCGCTGGACGCCAAGGTGCGGGTTTATCTGCGCCACGAGATCAAGGACCTGCAACGCAAGCTGGGTGTCACCACCGTGATGGTCACCCATGATCAGGAAGAGGCGTTGGCGCTGGCCGACCGCATCGTGGTGATGGATCAGGGCACGATCGAGCAGGTCGGCACCCCGACCGAGATTTACCGCGAACCGGCCAGCCTGTTTGTCGCCGATTTCATTGGCGAGATGAACCAGATCACCGCTACTGTCGCCAGCCCTGACAGTATTTCCATCGGGGACCGCAGCATGACCAGCCGCGCCCATGATTTTGCAAATGGCACCGACATTATCGCCGCCATCCGGCCCGAAGACATTATCCCCCACGGCAAGGACACCCCCGCCGACACCGCCAACACCCTGACGGTACAGATCGGTGAAATGGAGTTTCTGGGGGCCTTTTGGCGCTGCCGTTTACAGCACAAGATATTCGGCGAACAGGAAATGATCGCCGATTTCTCGATCAATGCCGTGCGCCGGCTGGAGCTGGCCGAGGGCGGAGGCATTTCGATTGAACTGCCTGCCAGCCGCCTGATGGTTTTCACACCGGCAGAGGCGTAGCGCGATGAGCATCACCGACACCCTGCCCGATGGCCCGAAAATCAAAGGCAAGCTGAGCAACGATGACCTGATCATGCGCGGCGGCATGATCGTGATCGCGGTCTACCTGCTGATCGCGCTGGTGCTGCCGCTTTATGCGATGCTGTCGAAATCCTTTTCGATCTACACGATTGATCTGGCCGCCTATGAATTGCAGATCTCGGACGAAAACGGCCGTTTTTCCGGTGATATCACCACTCCCGCCGCACTGAATGAAAAGTACAGCATCTATGCCGCGCAAGACCTTAGCACCGGATCGGACGGGCGCCTTGCCCTGACCAAATTCTTCCCCGATTTCAGTTTCCGCAGCCCCGTGATGTACAAAATCCGCAATACCACGGATGTGGGGCGATTTCTGGTAGGATCAACCCTGCATACCGGCACCGACTGGTTGGAGCTGACCAGCAACGATTTTCGCCGCGTGCAACTGCGTCCCGTCAAGGCCACGGGTGTCAGCAACTTTATCAACTATTTCTCCACCCCCGCCCTGTTCAATTCGATCAAGAATTCCCTGTTCATCGCCGCCATCAGCACGGTGATCACGGTCTCGCTTGCCTTCTGGTTCGCCTATGCGCTGAACCGGTCGTGCATGCGGTTCAAGGGGGCGTTCCGGCTGATCGCCATGGCGCCCATTCTGGTGCCCTCCCTGCTGCCCGGCATCGCGCTGGTCTATTTGTTCGGCAATCAGGGGATCATGAAAGAGCTGCTGTTCGGGGCCAGTATCTATGGACCAATCGGCATCGTCATCGGCTCGGTCTTTTTCACCTTCCCGCACGCCTTCCTGATCATATCCACCGCGCTGGCCATATCTGATGGCCGCCTGTACGAGGCCGCCATTTCCCTGCGCGCCAGCCCGTGGCGCACCTTTTGGACCGTCACCATCCCTGCGGCACGTTACGGGCTGATTTCAGCCGCCTTTGTGGTGTTCAATCTGGTGATCACCGATTTCGGCCTGCCCAAAGTGATCGGCGGGCAATTCAACGTGCTGGCGGTGGACATCTATAAACAGGTGATTGGACAGCAAAATTTCGAGATGGGCGCGGTGGTGTCTGTGGTGCTGGTGATCCCGGCAATTTTCGCCTTTGGTATTGATCGCTATGTGCAAAGCAAACAGGTGGCCCAACTATCAGCGCGTTCGGTCCCTTACCAGCCAACACCCAACAGCAAGACCGACAACTTCTTTTTCGCCTACTCGGCGCTGGTCGCTCTATTCATCATTGGCATCCTCGCCATCTGCCAATATGCGGCACTAATCAAATTTTGGCCCTATGACCTGTCGCTTAGCCTGAACAACTATCAGTTCGACAAAATGGATGGCGGCGGCTGGTCATCCTATTTCAATTCGATCCAGCTGGGGCTGTTGACGGCGATCATCGGCACCTCGGTTATCTTCTTCGGCGCCTATCTGGTGGAAAAATCCAGCGGTTTCAAAACCGGCCGCTCCCTGTTCCAGATGTTCGCAATGCTGCCGATGGCCATTCCGGGCATGGTGCTGGGGCTGGCCTATATTTTCTTTTTCAACAACCCTGACAACCCGCTGAACGTGATCTACGGCACCATGACCATCCTTGTGGTCTGTACCGTCACCCACTTTTATACCGTGTCCCACCTGACGGCGGTGACGGCCCTGAAACAGATCGACCGCGAGTTTGAATCCGTTTCCGCATCCCTGAAGCAACCCACCATGAAGCTGTTCACACGGGTCACCGTGCCGGTGTCCCTGCCCGCCATTCTGGATATCTCGATCTATCTGTTCGTGAATGCCATGACCACGGTGTCGGCGGTGGTGTTCCTGTATTCACCCAAAACCACGCTGGCCTCGGTGGCAGTGCTGAACATGGATGATGCAGGCGATATTGCGCCGGCTGCGGCAATGGGGATGATGATTTTCTACACCACGGCGGCCGCGAAAATCCTGCATTTAATCCTGTCAAAGGG
>CAZIDQ010000021.1:0-26352 GCA_964538015.1 uncultured Marinosulfonomonas sp. | reverse complement strand
TGTCGGTCGGTACCGTTTTCGATGTGGATTGGAAATCGCCCACCAACAAGGGCTATATCATTACGATGGCCAATCCCGGCGACAGTTCGAACGATCACATCGCCTATCTTTACGCCGACCAATTCCCCGACACCAAGGCGACAATGACCGCCCCCACCAAACCCGGCACCTATGAGGTGCGGCTTCAGGACGCCCTTGTACATGCCAATATACTGGCCCGTCATACCATCGTGGTAAGCGAAGTCGAAGCCAGTCTGCTTGCCCCTGATACAGTCGAAGTTGGGGAGACGTTCAAAGTGGTCTGGAAAGGCCCGAACAAGCAGATCAGCGGCGGCGGGGATTACATCGCCATTTCCGAAATCGGCAGCAATGCAAGCACGGAAATGACTTATGCCTACACCAAAGACAGCGAAAACAACACGGTTGAAATAATCGCCCCGATCCACCCCGGCACCTATGAATTACGCTATGTTTTGAATGGGGATAACAACAGGGTGTTGGCCAAACGCGAGTTGGTGGTGACGCCTGTTACGGCCACAGTCAGTTTTGAAGGCCCTGCTACGGCAGGCGGCACACTGGATGTGTCCTGGACTGGGCCGGATAGACAGATCAGCGGCGGTGGCGATTACATCGCGCTCTCTAAACCGGGCAGCAAGGGGAACGAGGAAATCACCTATGCCTATACCGATGACAGCGAAGGCAATGTTGTGACACTCGAGGTTCCCACCACACCGGGCACCTATGAAATCCGTTACATCCTGAATGGTAGCGACAACATCATTCTGGCCACGAAAGAGGTGCAGGTTGTGCCGGTCATGGCCACGCTGGAATTCACCAGCCCCGCTCCTGCTGGTGGCACGCTGACTGTGAAATGGGATGGGCCCGGTGGCGACGATTATATTGCAATCGCCCAACCCGGTATGAAGGTGAGCGAGGAAGTCACCTATGCCTATGTTAGCAACAGTGACGGGGACACCGTAGAAATCAACATCCCCACAACCCCCGGCACCTACGAGCTGCGTTATATCCAGAAAGGCAACGAAAAGAAAATTCTCGCCGCCGAAGAACTACTGGTCGAACCGGTAAGCGCGACGCTGGAATTTGCCAGCCCTGCCCCCGCAGGCGGCACATTGGCCGTCAAATGGGATGGACCCGGCGGTGATGATTACCTCGCCATTGCTCATCCCGGTATGAAAGTCAGCGAGGAAGTGACCTATGCCTATGTCAGCAACAGTGACGGGGACACCGTAGAAATCAACATCCCCACGACCCCCGGTACGTACGAGCTGCGCTATATCCAGAAGGGCAACGAGAAGAAAATTCTCGCCGCCGACGAATTGCTGGTCGAGCCGGTAAAAGCCACGCTGGAATTTGCCAACCCTGCCCCCGCAGGTGGTAAGCTGGCGGTCACATGGGATGGACCCGGCGGTGATGATTACCTCGCCATCGCCCAACCCGGTATGAAAATTTCCGAAGAAGTCACATACGCCTATCTCAGCAACAGCGATGGGAACACTCTGGAAATCGACACCCCCACCACACCCGGCACTTACGAGTTGCGCTATATCCAGAAGGGTAACGAGCGTAAAATCCTTGCGGTTCAGGAACTGGTGGTCGAACCGGTTAAGGCCACGCTGGAATTCGTTAGCCCTGCCCCTGCCGGTGGCAAGTTGCTGGTGACATGGGATGGCCCCGGTGGCGACGATTACCTTGCAATCGCGCTTGCGGCTATGGGTGTGAACGAGGAAGCAACCTATGCCTATCTTAGCAACAGTGACGCCAACACCCTCGAGATC
The DNA here is from genome assembly GCA_964538015.1 of uncultured Marinosulfonomonas sp. Lineage (GTDB taxonomy): Bacteria > Pseudomonadota > Alphaproteobacteria > Rhodobacterales > Rhodobacteraceae > Profundibacter. Next base: position 24,556 of record CAZIDQ010000021.1, on the reverse strand, counting down.
GACATCCCAGCAGCCCCCGGCCCATACGAGCTGCGCTATATCCAAAAGGGTAATGAGCGTAAGATCCTTGCCGCTGTGCCGCTGGATGTGGTGCCGATGACCGCCAGCCTTAAGGCTGCGGAAACCGCCGCCCGAGGTGATACAATTCAGGTCACATGGGAGGGTCCGGCCCATCGCCGCGATACCATCATCATTGCCAAACCGGGATCGGACAGCGCCGAGGCCTTTGCCAGCGTCGCCGGTGGCTCGCCTGCCACGCTTTATGCGCCGATGGTCACAGGGGATTACGAAATCCGCTATATCTATGGCCCGCTAAACAAGGTGCTGGCCACCATCCCGCTGAAGGTGGAGTAGAGAACAAAACAAGGGGCGATATTGCAATTGCCCCTTGTTATATTCCGTTTGCTGAATATATATAGCGGCCAACGGTAACTCCTTAAAACGGGACAAAACGACTATGTTTAATCTTTTCAACCGCGCCGCCGGGCCGCAGCTTTCCATGACCGATGCGATTCAGCAGGTGGCTGACGGGGAAATGCTGCTGATCGACGTGCGCGATGCCAACGAGCTGGCCCATTCCGGCAAAGCCGAGGGGGCCATCCACCTGCCGCTGGTATCATTTCAGATGAAAACCGATCCCCGCAGCCCCGAAGTGCTGCCGGAACTGGATGTGAACAAACCTGTCGGTATATATTGTGCCACCGGCGCCCGTTCGGGCATGGCTGTGCGTGCCCTTCAACAGATGGGTTATCAGACCGTGCACAATCTGGGTGGTCTGGGCAACTGGGCCAACGCAGGCGGAAAGATCGTTCGCGCCTGATACCAAAGCGCCCAAAATTCTTTAAACGAATTTTGCCAAGGATTTTTCAAAAATCCTTGGCCCCTACATGTGGATCACACGCCCATAGGCATCCAGCACGCTTTCGTGCATCATTTCCGATAGCGTCGGATGCGGGAATACCGTGTGCATCAGATCTTCTTCGGTGGTTTCCAACTGCCGCCCGATCACATAGCCCTGAATCAGTTCCGTCACCTCGGCCCCGATCATATGCGCACCCAGCAATTCGCCGGTTTTCGCGTCAAATACGGTTTTCACCATCCCCTCGGCCTCGCCCAATGCAATCGCCTTGCCGTTGCCGATATAGGGGAAACGCCCGACTTTGATGTCATAGCCCAACTCCTTGGCCTTGGCCTCGGTATAGCCCACGGACGCCACCTGCGGTGTGCAATAGGTACAACCAGCAATGCTTTCAGGGCGCACGGGGTGGGGTTTTTGTCCGGCGATCAGTTCCGCCACCATCACGCCTTCGTGGCTGGCCTTATGCGCCAACCAAGGGGGCGCGGCGATGTCGCCAATCGCGAACAGGCCATCCACGCCGGTGCGGCAATATTCATCCACCACCACATGACTGCGGTCCAGTTTCACACCCAGTGCTTCCAGCCCCAGACCTTCGACATTGCCGACAATCCCGACCGCCGAAATCACCGTATCAAAGTCCTGCTTTTCAACCTTGCCGCCAACCTCGATATGCGCTGTCACTTTGCCCTTGGCACGATCCAGCTTTTTCACCATGGATTTTTCCATGATCTTCATACCCTGTTTCACAAATTGCTTTTTGGCGAATTTGGAAATCTCGGCATCTTCGACTGGCAGCACGCGGTCCATCACCTCGACCACGGTCGTTTCAGCGCCCAAAGTGTTGTAAAAACTGGCAAATTCGATACCGATCGCACCCGATCCGATCACCAGCAGCTTTTTGGGCATATGCGGCGGGTTCAATGCATGTTTATAGGTCCAGACCTGCTTGCCGTCGGCCTCTAGCCCCGGCAATTCCCGCGCCCGCGCACCGGTGGCCAGAATGATGTTTTTCGCGGCCAGTTCCTGCACACCCTTGTCGGTTTTCACCGAAATGCGGCCCTTGGCCGGCAGGGTGGCTGTGCCCATCACCACGGTGATTTTGTTCTTTTTCATCAGATGCCCGATGCCCGATGACAACTGCCCCGCCACATCGCGCGACCGTTTTACCACCGCCTTCAGATCAAAGCCGGTTTTTTGCGCCGACAGCCCGAATTCTCCGGCCCGCTGCATCAGGTGATAAACCTCGCTGGAGCGCAACAACGCCTTGGTGGGGATGCAACCCCAGTTCAGGCAAATACCGCCCAGATGCTCGCGTTCGACAATGGCCACCTTTTGGCCCAGCTGCGCCGCCCGAATGGCCGCGACATAGCCCCCCGGCCCTGCGCCGACAACAATCACATCATAAGTTTCCGATTTCGCATTTGCGGGCATCTGCATCTCTCCGGCTGATAAACTAGTTTGATATTAAACTATCCAGAACACGGCATCAATGCACAGCCGGAACAACCGCCCTAAAAGCGCCCAACCCATTGCAATCAAGGGATATTAAATCAGGGCTGAACCGCCTGAACAACCGCGCCATAGCCGCCCTGATCCAGAAACGCCATCTCGGGCGTGGTATCGCGACGCTCTAGCGCCTGATTGCGATAGGGGAATCGGCCAAACCGGCGGATCACTTCGCGGTGCGCTTTGGCATGCAGCAGATTGGATTCACCACTGTCAGGCATCCGCGTTTTCATCAGGCGCACACAGCGTTCCTGATCGGCCAGACATTCGGAATGCATCAAAGGCAGATAAAAGAACTGCCGCACTGGCTCGTCCACCTTCATATCCCACTTGCAATCAATCGCCTTTTTAGCGGCACAGCGCGCCATTTTGTCGGTAGCAAACGCCAACCCCGAGCCACGAAACATATTGCGCGGAAACTGGTCCAGCAGGATCAGATAGGCCAGCAATGTCGCCGGGCGCAGCTTCCAGTCGGCATAGGCACCATCGCGGGCGTCTTCCCATGCCACCTGAAACCGGTCGCGGATTTTGGCGTCCAGCGCCTCGTCCACTAGAAACCAGCCCTTTGGCCCAACCTCGTTCAGCCAGAAATCAGTTACTTCATTGGGGTTAAGCATAGGGACACTCCTACTAATACATGCTTACCTAGTGAATCGGACCGTTACAAAAGTTTCACAGTTTGGCAACATTCTTTTTCAATCTTGCGCGGAATTGTTGCTTTCTTCCTCTAATGCGGTCTCGATGAACACTTCCTGGGCCAGTTCGACCGCCACAGGGGAAGCGGAAGGCATGACAGGTGAATAACTGCCTGTATCCTCGACGGCGGGGGCCGCACGTTGTGTCATCCGATAGGTCCCGTAAAGCGCCAGCAAGATCAGCAAACCGGCCAGAAACACAAAAAATCCCCCCGGCCCGACCACGCCCATCAGCCAGCCAGTAATCAATGGTCCGGCAATCGCGCCCAGCCCGTTGATAAACACCAGCCCACCGGCGGCGGCGGCCATGTCGTCGTGCTCTAGAAAATCGTTGGTATAGGCAATCAGCAGCGCATACAGCGGGCTGGCCATACCACCGACGATAAAGGACGCGGCCAAAAGTAAGCTAAACTGGCTTTGAAACAGATATGCCAACACCGCCGCCATCCCGCCAACGGTGGAAATCGCAATGATCAGAACCCGGCGGTCCATCCGGTCCGAAAACCAGCCGATCGGGAACTGCCACAGCAGGGCACCGATGGTCATCGCGGAAATGAACATCGAAATCTGCCCCAGCGTGAACCCCGCCAGAGATCCGTAAACCGATGCCATGCCGAATTGCGCCGAAAACACCCCGCCCAGCATGAACATACCCACACAGCTAAGGGGGGACAGGTGGTACAATTCCAGCAGGCTCATCGGTTTGGTGGTGTCAAAGGCCGGTGTCGGGCTGATCGACAGCAGGATCGGCGCAAATGAAATCGACACCAGAACCGAGGACACAATGAACAGGATATAGCCCGACGGATCACCCAGCACGAACAACCCCTGCGCCGTCACCACGCCCGCCATTTGCACGATCATATACAACGAAAGCGCCTGTCCGCGGGTTTCGTTGCTAGCGGAATTGTTCAACCAGCTTTCCGCCGTCACATACACGCCGGAAAAGCAGAACCCGATCACCACCCGCCCCAGTGCCCAGGCGGCCGGATGGGTGATGGCCGGATACAGGATCAGAACGGCCGAAATGAATGATGCCAGCGCCGCAAACACCCGTACATGCCCCACGCGCCGGATCATTCGGGGGGCCATCCGCGAGCCGCCTAAAAACCCTAGGAAATAGGCCGACATCACAATGGACATGGTAACGGTCGAAAACCCCTCAAGGTTCCCGCGCACCCCCAGCAATGTGCCTTGCAACCCGTTGCCCACCATCAGCAACAGAATACCCAGCAACAACGCCCACGAGCTTCTCAGCACCTGTAACATGAAATCTCTCCGCGCATTTCTCCGAAACCGAGCGTGGCGGTGTTGTAACAGATTCGCTACGCCCGTGGCGACGCTTTAACGTCGGGTTTCACCCTTGGGAAACAAAATCGACGAATCCCCGTAGGAAAAAAACCGATAACCGCTCTGGATTGCGTGCTGGTAAATGTCCTTGATCCGCTCGGTGCCCATCATGGCCGAAACCAGCATCATCAGGGTGGATTTGGGCAAATGAAAATTGGTCATCAAGGCATCGGCCACGCGAAACCGGTATCCGGGCCGGATGAAAATATCGGTGCTGCCGCGCCACGCCTGCAACTGACCGTTTTCATCCGCCGCACTTTCGATCAGCCGCAACGCCGTTGTGCCCACAGGGATCACCCGCCCGCCGCTGGCGTGGGTGGCGTTTACCTCGTCCGCCGCTTGCTGGCTGACGTGGCCCCATTCCGAATGCATCTTGTGCTGGCTGACATCATCCACCTTGACCGGCAGAAAGGTGCCCGCCCCGACATGCAGGGTGACATGGGTGAATTGAACGCCCTTGGCGGCAATCCGCGCCAGCAGATCATCATCGAAATGCAAGGACGCCGTGGGGGCCGCCACCGCACCTTTGTGGCGGGCAAACACCGTTTGGTAATCCTGTTTGTCCTGCGCATCCGCAGGGCGTTTGGCGGCGATGTAGGGGGGCAAAGGCATGGCGCCTGCCTTGGCCAGTGCCGCATCAAAATCATCACCCGTCAGGTTGAAGCGCAAAATCGCGGTGCCTTCGGGCTTGTCGGTCAGAGTGGCGGACAGGGCATCTGAAAACACTACATCCTCGCCAACCTTCAGCTTTTTCAAAGGCTTGACCAGCGCCATCCAGTCGCCACCGGCCTGTGGCTCCAGCAACGTCACCTCGATTTTCGCCGAAACCGGCCCTTGCGCAGAATCGCGGTGGCGCAAGCCGAACAGACGCGCCGGAATGACCTTGGTGTCGTTCAGCACCAGCCGGTCACCGGCGCGCAACACATCCGGCAGATCGGTCACCGTTCTGTCCTGCATGTCGTCACCATGCACCACCAGCATCCGTGCGGATGTGCGCGGGCGGGCCGGACGGGTGGCGATCAGTTCATCAGGCAGATCAAAATCGAAATCGGACAACTTCATCACTGGGTAACTTTCGGTGGCGGGCGTTTGAATAATTCGCGGAACATGCCGGGGGTCAGAATCGACAGCGGGTTCACCTTGATTTTTGGGTCCGACGCCTTGCCGGTCATGCGGTAGTTAAAGCCGAACAAACCTTCGCCCTTGCGGGTGAAAATCCGGCCAATGCCGTTGACGAAATAGACCGGTGACAACACCCCCTGCATGTCCAGCGTGCTGGAGCCAAGGTTGTAATACCCGTCCATCGAAACCCCCATCGAGGCCCCGACAGCACTGCTCGAGGTGATGATCACCTGCGTTGGCGTCAACCGGAACCGTGCCTGATAATCGTTGAAAACAATGCCGTTACCGTTCAACTGTTCCAGCAGGCCCACCCCGCTGATCGCGCCCAACAGATCAGCCATCGCCGGTGCGCCGCGTATCTTGATGGATTTACCTTCCAGACGGCCGTTGTACTGTCCCTCGTACCCCTTGCGCGGCACCAATGTCAGATCCATCGTGCCTTCGCGCACGGTTTCCAGAACGCCGGCTGCCTTGAACACCGACCCGGCATTTTTGGATTTTATCCGGAACGCGCTACCGCCTTTTGAGGGCACTACAATCCCCGAAATTCGCGCCTTGCCGTTGATCCGCGCCTTAAATTCACCGCTAAAGCCGTTGCGCCGGGTAAAGGTGCCGCGAAATCCGGTCAGGGTGATGCCCTCGGATACGACCAACCGGTCCAGCGCCACCGTTAATGATCCGCCACTGCCCGTCGGGGCCGACCCACCACCGCTGCCAAAGGCCGCCTTGCGCGTATCGACCACCCCGCCAGTCAACCGCACCGAAGGCGTTGCCCCGCGCCCGCGCCCGATCAGTTCCACCGGCGCATCCAGCCATCCCGCCAGCTTCACCCGCGTGAATTTGGCAATTTCCAGATCCCCCGCTGCGGTCAATGTCACACTGCCTTCGGCACGCAAACCCGCGCCTTCGATCACCAGCTTGTCAATGCGGGGCGGCGCGCCCAGAGTTCCGACAACCTCAAGATGCCCTTTGCCGTTTTTCGGCAGGGACCAGCCCAGATCACCGATTCGAAGACCCACACGGTTCAAATCCGAAACCAGCCGAAATTTTGACGCCTCGTTCCGGCGTAAATCAATCCCGATTTGTCCAACACCTGCCCCCGTCACGCTGCCTTTGGGCAGGCCGATGCCGAATTCGTCAATGAAACGTTGCGACAGTTCAACCGTGCCTTCCAGCCGCGACTGGCCGGCAAATTCCTTGGCCAGTTTCTGATGCCATGCGCCCTGTACCGGCACCTGCCCCAACAGCCCCGCGCCGGATATTTCCACATCGTCAGGATTGGCCACCAGTGACAGTTCTTTCGCCGTCAACACCCGCCCCGAAACCAGCTTGTCACTGCGCACATTGGTCAGCGTGGCGGTGACGTCGTAATCCACATCCTCGACTTCGATCTTTTTGACCAGCCGCAGGTGGATTTCCGCATTTAGCGCCACCTGCCCCGTGGCCAGATCAACCGGCTGACCGGCCTTGGACATGATGTTGAACGGCTTTTGATCCAGCAGCGACATCGCCGCCTGCACCGGACCGCGCGCCTTAAGGTAGATCACCGCAGGGGGGCCTTTGATGTCAATGTCGGGTATCTGGAACACCGTTCCCGTAGCGTCCATCACCCCGCCTTGGGGTGCAGTAACATCGCCGTGGTCCACCACCACCGTCAGCACATTATCTGCGATTGTTCCGTGGCCAGACCCGTTTTCCACCACCGGCAGATGCTTCATATAACGCACATTGGCGTTTTGAAATTCAAACCCCAGACCGAACACCGGCTTATCACCGGAATTAACCCGTATCGCCCCGTTTACATTGAATATTTCCGCCGAGTTTACGTTCTCGTCTATCCATTCACGCGTATTTGGAACCGCCATTAACGGCCACAGTGCCACCAGTCGTTTCGGTTCAATTGCATCCACACTGGCATCCATCGCCAGATGCCAGCCTGTGCTATCCGCAGTAACGTCGCCTTTAACCAGATAGCTGTTTTCACCATCCTGAAGCACCGCCTGCCCGATATCCAGCCGGAACGGATCAATCCGCAACCGCAAATCCGCAGCCCCGCCCGCAAAGGCCACAGGGGCGGCAAAAACGCCTTCGGGATTCACCGATAATTCCTGAATTCGGAATTGCCCCAACAATACACCGGGCACCCCGTTCACCATATCGCGCAGATACCCCTGCCCTTCGACCATCAGCTTGCCAGCATCGGTTTGCACTGACAATTCATCAAAGCGGATGCGTCGCTCCTTTGGGTCATAACCGAAATAGGCACGACCGGATTCAAATGCGATGGCGCGCACCTGATCATTGGGGCGCAATGATCCCTGCCCGATTTCCAGCGTGCCATCCATTTGCCCAAGCAACCCGTCTTCGCCAATCTGCGCCCGCATAGCGCCGGAAATGGGTGCGTCCAACACCCCCAGCCACGCCAGTGCAGGCAGTTGGCTGGCCAGATCACGGGCGGCGACCTGATCAACTTTGATACCGAAGCCGGCCACCGCCGTGCCTTTTTCAGTGTCAAAATTCAGCGCGATTGTCGCCGGTTGCGCCGCCCCGTAATTCAGCGCAAATCCAACACTGATCGCAACCTTTTCGGCGTCCTGTTGCATTTGCATCCGCCCCTCGGTCAACAACCAGCCACGGCGGGCGCGGGCATCGGAAAAGTTCAGGATCAAGTGGGTTAAAGCAACAGATTCAATCGACGCCAGCGCCGGTTGCTCAAACGCGCGGTCAATGCCGTCCAATACCTGCCCCAGTGTTTTGGTTTTTGCAGTGTCGCCACCAACCGCAACCCCGAACCCCAGATCAAATTCACCGTTGCGCGCCCGCATCAGGTTCACCGACGCCTGATCCAGCCGCACATCCGAGGGCCGCAATTCCCCCAGCAGCAACGCCTTTGGGGAAAGTGACGCCGCCGCGGTGGCAACCCGCGCGATCACCACATTTTTAGCGTTCCTGAGAACCAGATCATGCACAGTGACTGTGGGTTTTATCCCCTCATCAAAATGCAGATCAATCGCACCAAAGCCGACTTCGCCATCTGAAACCACCGCGTTCAGCTGCTGCAATATCCGCGTTTGCACCCACTGCGGCGCACGAAAAGGCTTGCCCGAGATCGCAAAAATCACCAGCCCGACGGCAATCAAAAGCACCATCATTTTGGCCACGCGCCACACAAAGGAAACCAGACGCCGGCCACGCCTCTTGCGACGCCCGCCGCTAACGGGTTTTTCCGCAGGTTTATCCTCTGTGGCCTGATCTTCGCTCATTTTGCCTATTCGTGCCCTTTTCCGACTGGCGTCTTTATGCCATACCGGCCCCTCTCTATCTTTGCCTGTAACGCGGTAAAACTGAACCGCAAAATGCAACATTCAGGACCGACATGCTAAAAACCGCCGATTCCGCCCCCGATTTCACCCTGCCCTGCGATTGCGGCGACAGTTTTACCCTGTCATCGCTGCGGCCAGCGCCTGTCGTGTTGTTCTTTTATCCGCGCGACAACACCCCCGGTTGCACATTGGAAGCGCGCGCTTTTAGCGAGCTTTTGCCAGAATTCAAAGCATTAGGTGCACAAGTTTTCGGCATATCCAAGGACAGCCTGAAAAAGCACAGCAATTTTCGCAACAAACAGGACCTGACCGTGCCGTTATTATCCGATGCAGATAACCACGTCTGCGAGGATTACGGTGTGTGGGGCGAGAAAAAGCTGTATGGCAAGGTGTTTCTGGGCATCACCCGCACCACGGTTTTGATCAACAACGAAGGTAAAATCGCGCGTATCTGGTCCAAAGTCAAAGTAAAGGAACACGCAAAAGAAGTGCTGGAAGCGGTGCGCGCACTGTAATCACGCACGCCCCGTTAAGCGGCGATTCTTGTGGAATGCGAGGCAATCCAGAGCCCGTATGATCAAACCGCCGCAAACCTTGCTGCACCAACAGCTGCGACATTCTGGACCGTTCCGCCAAAACCGGATTGCGACTCGTCATAAATTAACCTTTCCAGCACCCCGAATAGGCAAAAAACCGCCGGTTTTTCATATGGATAAGCAGGATATCGGCCAAGCCTGTTCAAATTTCTTGCCCCAAACTCACCACTTCGTTAACAAATGCGGGTGGGTTTTGTTATGGGGACAAAACTTGCTCAAAAAGGATCAGGGTAGGGCTTAGGTTTTGACTTCTCGGATAGCATCGAAAATTAACTCGGTATTGGCACGAAAGTTCCCCGAGCGCCGTGTGTTTCTACGATCGGACACAGACACAAAATTCATCCGTTTGACCCCCGCGACACAGTTGCTGGGATGGGTCGGCAGTATTTCCGTTTTTGCATGGGCCGTTTTTGCCACCGCCATTTTGCTGATCGACAGCATCGGATCAGGCAATGTGCGCGAACAGGTAAAACGCGAACAGATCGCCTATGAAAGCCGCTTGAACGCACTGTCCGTCGAACGCGACCTTCGCGCCCAAGAGGCCGAGCTGGCGCACGCGCGGTTCAGCGTTGCGCTGGGGCAGATTTCCGAAATGCAATCCAACCTGCTGGCATCCGAAGATCGCCGCGCCGAACTGGAAAAAGGCATCGATGTCATTCAATCCACGTTGCGCCGGACGATTTCCGAACGCGACGAGGCCCGCGGCAAAGCGGGCGCACTGGAACTGGCCCTGAATGGCGCCGAGGAAAACGGAAAAACTTCCGCCGGACGGATCGAAGACGCCATCGGAACGCTGGATTTCATGACCAGCGCCCTGCAAACCACCGCAACCGAACGCGACCAGATCGCCACGAATGCACAAAAGGCGTTTGATTACGCCCAGGAACTGGAATTTCAGGCCGAGCTGATGAGAGAGCGTAATAAACGCATCTTTACCCAGCTAGAAGACGCAATGACGATTTCGGTCAAACCGCTGGATAAAATGTTCGCCGCCGCCGGTCTGTCCAGCGACAGCCTGATTTCGCAGGTCCGCCGTGGGTATTCCGGTCAGGGTGGCCCGCTGATGCCGCTGTCCTTTTCAACGATGGGTCAGGAACCCGATGCCGACACCCTGCGTGCCAATGGCATCCTGAACCAGCTGGATCGTCTGAATCTGTATCGTATTGCCGCGCAAAAAGCGCCTTTTGCCTTGCCCGTCAAGGCTGCTTTTCGTTTCACCAGCCCCTTCGGGATGCGCTGGGGACGGATGCATAAGGGTACGGATTTCGCCGCTGCTCTTGGCACACCGATCTATGCAACTGCCGATGGTGTTGTAATTTCGGCGGGCTGGGGCCAAGGTTATGGCAAGCTGGTAAAAATCCAGCATGCTTTCGGGATCGAAACCCGTTACGCCCATATGTCAAAAATTACCGTGAAGGTCGGTCAAAGGGTCTCGCGCGGGCAACAAGTAGGTGCTATGGGTAACACTGGACGATCAACAGGCACACATCTTCACTACGAAGTACGTGTCGGCGGCAAAGCCGTAAATCCTATGACTTATATCAAGGCAGCAAGAGATGTTTTCTAAAAGCAAAATCAACGAACCCGGCCCGAAAGCGGGCGCAAGCGACAAACCGGCCATTCCGGAAACCGCTAAACCTGCGGGCGACTTTCAGGCCGCAGCGGCAAAACCAAAGCCGCCAGCGTCTGTTCTGTCTTCGGATTTGCACATCAAGGGCAATCTGAAAACCACCGGCGACATTCTGATCGAAGGTCAGGTCGAAGGCGACATCCGCGCCCATCTGCTGACAGTTGGCGAAGGCGCCACCATCAAGGGCGAAGTGATGGCCGACGATGTGGTTGTTAACGGCCGCGTCGTGGGCCGCGTACGCGGGTTGAAGGTACGCCTGACCTCCAGCGCACGGGTCGAGGGTGACATCATCCACAAGACAATCGCAATCGAGTCAGGCGCCCATTTTGAAGGCTCAGTTCAGCGTCAGGATGATCCGATCAGCCGCTCTGGCCCTGCGGCCAAACCTGCTGCAGCCAAACCGGATGCCAAAGCGTAAATCGCTTACATACCTTTTTAAAAACGGGCGCCGCATTGATGCAGGCGCCCGTTTTCGTTTCAGCGGGAAACTGCCGGAATTTCAGGGTGTGACAATTGCAACTGTGGAAATCACGCACCGTCCATCATTTTAGTCCGTTGCGTAAAGATGCTTTGCCCCACTCGCAGAACATCCCGAATCCCAAAACATATTAGGAGAAGCAACAATGCTGAAATCCCTCAAAACCCTGACCGTCGCCGCCATCATCGCCACCACCGGTATGGCCCACGCCGAAGACAACAAGAAACTGGTCACCATCCTGACCGCCGCCGAACCACAAACACAGCTGATGGCCATGGTGCTAACCATGAACGCCGCCAAAGCCGGTGCCAAATCCCACATCCTGCTGTGCGGCCCCGCCGCCGACATCGCGCTAAAGGATGCGCCGGACACAGCCACGGCCCCACAGCCCCCAAAGGCTATGAGTCCGCAAGGGCTGATGAAAATTGTCATGGAAAAAACCGGGACGACGGTTGAGGTTTGCGCCATTTATCTGCCGGGCAAAGGCGTTGACGCGTCAGTTCTGATCGAGGGTGTAACCCCCGCCAAACCCGGTGAAATGGGCGCACGGATCGTGGCGCCGGATACGCAAGTGATGAGCTTCTAAATTCATCTACCGCATTGCAGGCAAGGGCACGGCGCAATGAACGTCGTGCCCTTATTTTATTATTCTTCCTCGGGGCTAAGCGCTTGCCGGTATAGATGCCACGACGCGTGTCCCAATACCGGCAACACCACCAGCAAACCCAGAAAATAAGGCACCATTCCAATAGCCAGCATCACAACAATGATCGCCCCCCAAAGCAACATAACCGGCAGGTTTTGCAGCACGGTCTGGAAACTGACGATCATCGCTGTGACGAAATCCAGTTCCCGATCCAGCAGCAACGGCAGGCCCATCACGGTGATCGCATAGATCAACCCCGCCAGCAGCGCCCCCGCCGCCGTGCCCACGGCCAGCATGGTCAACCCGTTCGGCGTCAGGAACACATCCAGTGACGACATCACGTTTGTCATCGCAGTTAACCCCAAAAATACAGCAAATATCATGTGGCCCGCAAAGGCCCAGAACATGAATATCAGCACGATCACCACGATGATTGACGGAAACTGGCGGTTCTTTTGCCGGTATGCCATGCCCAGCAGGCAGGCCCATGTCGGTTTTTCACCCCGCTCGCGGCAGCGGCTGATTTCATACAGCCCCACCGCCAGAAACGGCCCGATCAACGGAAAGCCAAAGCCAAGGATCACCACCCAATAGCTTTCCCCTGTGGCGCGCGTCACCCACCATATCAGCAGGCCGCCCAACATATATATCCCGCCAAAAAACAACCCGAACAACGGGTATGCCATGAAATCGCTCCAGCCCGATTTCAGTGCCGATTTTAGCATGGATATGGTTACAATATTTATTTCAGGCACCTTTGAAGGTGCCAGCTCTTCTACAGCTGTCATATTTATTTCTCCTGTTCGCGCACTCAGGCTAGCGGCAGGAGGGACGTTACGGCAAGGGAAATCTGGGTTGCAAAATAGGGCGCTAGTCGTCGCCCTGCGCTTCGGCACGCGATTTGCCGGACACATCCAGCGCCAGCGTGGCGGCCATGAACCCGTCCAGATCACCGTTCAGAACGCCTTGGGTGTCGGATGTTTCATAGTTGGTACGCAAATCTTTGACCATCTGGTAGGGCTGTAAAACATAGGAGCGGATCTGGTTGCCCCAGCCCGCATCACCCTTGTTTTCATGGGCGTCATTGATCGCCTGATTGCGCCGGTCCAGTTCCATCTGGTACAGGCGCGACTTTAGCGCCTTCATCGCGATATCACGGTTCTGGTGTTGGGATTTCTGCGACGAGGTTACAACGATATTGGTCGGAATATGGGTGATGCGCACCGCGGAATCCGTGGTGTTCACATGCTGCCCGCCGGCGCCCGAAGACCGGTAGGTATCAATGCGGATATCCGCCGAATTAACCTCGATTTCGATATTGTCATCAACCACGGGGTAAACCCAGACCGACGAAAACGATGTGTGGCGTTTGGCTGCAGAATCAAACGGCGATATCCGCACCAGCCGGTGCACGCCGCTTTCGGATTTCAGCCAGCCATAGGCGTTCAGCCCGCTGATCTTGTAGGCCACCGATTTGATACCGGCCTCTTCACCCGCTGTTTCGGACTGAAGCTCGACCTTATAGCCCTTCTTCTCGGCCCACCGCACATACATCCGCGCCAGCATGCTGGCCCAGTCACAGCTTTCTGTGCCCCCTGCCCCGGAATTGATCTCAAGGAAGGTGTCATTGCCGTCCGCCTCGCCGTTCAGCAGGGCTTCCAATTCTTTCTGGGCAGCGGTTTTGGCCAGCTTGGTCAGGGCTTCTTCGGCCTCGGTGATGACCTCCTGATCCTCCTCCATCTCGCCCAACTCGATCATCTCGACATTGTCGGACATATCCTGCGCGATGTCCTCGTAGGTCTTGATCGCATCCAGCAGCGCCTGGCGGTCGCGCATCAGTTTTTGCGCTTTGGCTGGATCATCCCACAGCGTCGGATCTTCGACCCGCGCGTCGAATTCTTCCAGCCGGTGTTTGGCGGTGTCCCAATCCATCCGCTGGCGCAAAAGCGCCAAGGATTTTTCAATCGCATCCACGGTGTTCTGTGTCTCTGCGCGCATGGGGGAACCTTTGAATGTTGGTGATCAGGTCGTTAACTGGGGTGATATCAATGTCGGGCACAACGGGCAAGCAGCCCCGTCAATATAGCCCGCCTGATTGCACCGTTCCGAAACTTGCCTTGCCGCCCAACGTCACCGTGTTGCCATCCGATGTGGTCACCGTGGTGGCCTGCTCGACCTCGTTAAACAAGGGCAGATTGGCCCCCATCGCAAAACCACCGTCAAACATGATGCCAAAAATGGGGTCTTCGCCATCGCGGAAATATTCCGCCACCACATTCGGCCCCGAAGCATCATCCGACAGGCGCGCACCGGTAAAACGGTCGATCTTGATGAAATGGCCGCCGGAGGGCACCGCAAAAGGGCCACCGCCGTATTTCGCCGTCGCGTGCTTCATAAACTGGTTAAAGACCGGCGCGCACATTGATCCCCCAAACGCACCACGCCCCAATGAGCGCGGCGTGTCAAAACCCATGTAACAACCGGCCACAATGTTCGAGGTAAAGCCGGTGAACCAAACATCCTTGGCGTCATTTGTGGTACCGGTTTTACCGGCCACAGGCACGCCCAGACTGATCTTGCCCCGCGCGGTACCGCGTTGCACCACCCCCTGCATCATCGAGCGTATCTGGTAGGCCGTGATCGCATCAATCACCTGTTCGCGGTTGGAAATAATGGCTGGCGCAATACCCGGGTCAAGTGACGCAAGCTGGCAATCCTTGCAGACGCGTTGGTCGTGCTGGTAAATCGTCTTGCCGTAACGGTCCTGCACGCGGTCAACCAATGTTGGCTCGATCCGCTCGCCGCCATTGGCGATCATCGCATAACCGGTAACAACCCGCATCAAAGTTGTTTCCTGACTGCCCAGGGCATTGGCCAAAAAGGGATCCATCCGGTCATATAGCCCGAATTTCTCGCCGTATTCCGCCACAACTTCCATACCGATTTCATTGGCCAGACGCACGGTCATCACGTTACGCGACTGCTCGATCCCCGTGCGCAACGGGGTGGGGCCGTAAAACTTGTGCGATGAATTCATCGGGCGCCAAACGCCGGTTCCGGTTTCAAATTCAATCGGCGCATCCACGATGATGGTCGCCGGTGTAAAGCCACTGTCCAGCGCAGCGGCATACACAAAGGGCTTGAAGTTCGAACCGGGCTGGCGCGTGGCCTGTGTGGCGCGGTTGAACACCGAGTTCTGATAGGAAAAGCCGCCCTGCATTGCAATCACACGGCCGGTATGCACATCCATCGCCATGAACCCGCCCTGAATTTCGGGGATCTGGCGCAGGGTCCAGCGAATGAAACTGCCGTCACTGTCCTTGACCATCGCCCGCACATGCACCACGTCGCCAACGTCAACCAGCTTGCCTTTGCGCCCCAGTTTGCCATTGTCCAGCCGCTTGCGTGCCCACCCCATATCCTTGGCCGGAACCCAGTTGCCATCTTCGGGGGTCTCCACCCCTTCGATACCCAGCCGCGCCCCGTTTTTGGTCACTTCCAGAACCACCGCCGGATGCCATTTGGTTTCAAGAAACACATCACGCGCTACCCGTACCTTGGCCAATGCAGCCCGCCATGTTTCTTCGTCTGCCAGTGCTTCGGGCGGCAGGGTTTTACCGGTGCCGCGCCAAACACCCTGACGGCGATCATAGCTTTCCAGCCCTGTCCGCAACGCCTTGGCCGCTTCGGTTTGCAATTCGGGTTCAACTGTGGCGCGGATACTTAATCCGCCGCTGAAAAACTCGCCTTCGCCAAAATCACGGGTCAGCTGGCGGCGAATCTCATCAGTAAAATAGTCCCGCGGTGGCAGCGCCTTTTTGAAGCTTTCAAAATCGCCACTTTGCACCGTCAACAATGGTGCCTCGCGGGCCGTTTCATAAGCGTCTTTGGTCAAATATCCATTCTGGAACATCTCGCGCAGCACATAATTGCGACGGATAACCGCCTTTTCGTGCTGGCGCACCGGATGGTAATCCGAAGGGGCCTTGGGCAGCACCGCCAGATAGGCCACTTCCTCGGGCTTTAACCGGTCCAGCGGTTTGTTGAAATAGGTCTGGGCCGCCGCCGCAACACCGTAACTGTTCTGGCCCAGAAAAATCTCGTTCAGGTAAATTTCCAGCACCTTTTCGCGGCCGATCGTGTTGACCAGACGCGCTGCAATGATGATCTCGCCAATCTTGCGCTCGATTTTGCGCTCGCCGCCCAGCAGCATGTTTTTGGCAACCTGTTGCGGAATGGTTGACGCCCCGCGCACCCGTTTGCCACGTGATTTCACCGCTTCGACAACCGCCGCCGCGATACCGCGCAAATCATAGCCCGCGTGTTTATAGAAATTCTTGTCCTCGGCGGAAATGAACGCCTGCTTTACCAGATCGGGTATATCGTCAATCGGCGCAAACAGGCGGCGTTCCTTGGCAAATTCATCAATGATTTGCCCTTCGCCCGAATATATCCGGCTGATCGTCGGCGGTGTGTATTGCGCCAACGCCTCGTGACTGGGCAGGTTCCGGCCAAAAGTCCAGAACACGCCGCCCAGCACAAACGCGCCCATCACAAGGGCCAGCGTCAGCCAGCTAAAAATCGCGCCAAAAAACGACAAGGTGCCTTTGATCAAAACCATTCTCCAAAACGGGGTCTACCGCGTATATAGGCACGCGGCGTCCAAGGGTCAAAACGTGTTGCCAAAATAATCAGCCAATTCGCGCCGTTTTCATCACTTTTGTTTCATTACTGCCGCCGCAACCGCGCTTGTGCCGCATCCGTCGCGGCCCATTCTACCAGCGCGGTGCGAATCCCCGCTGCCGCCTTGGCCCGCCATTCAGGCGTCGACAGGTTTTCCAGATCGACAGGATTTGACAAAAAACCGATCTCGATCAGAACCGACGGGATGTCCGCAGCTTTCAACACCGAAAAACTTGCAGATTGGCGGGGATGCTTATGCATCCGGCCAATCGCCCCCTTCAGGCCGATCACCAGTTGGTCTGCCAGTTGCCCCGCCCGCGGGGCGGTCTCCACCCGCGCCATATCCATCAACACCCGCGCAACCACATCATCCTGCCCGGCCAGATCAACACCGGCCAGCAAATCATTGCGATCATGACGTTCAGCCAGCTTTTCCGAAGCCTCGTCGCTCGCGGTTTCCGACAGGGTATAAACCGTTGCCCCCGCCGCGCGCCCTTCACTTAATGTGTCTGCGTGCAGTGAAATAAACACATCCGCACCGGCCGCGCGCGCAATGCTGATACGCGCTTCCAGCGGTACAAATATATCCTCGTTGCGGGTCAAAACCACGTTGAAACCGCCGGCCCGTGTCAAAACCTCTTTGATCTGGCGGGCAAACGCCAGCATCAGATCGGCCTCGCTTTCGCCACCGGTTTGCGCCCCTGGATCAATTCCACCGTGCCCCGGATCCAGAACCACCACCAACGCTCCGCCACCGGTTTGTCGCGCAACCGGCCGGGTCACTTTCGCTATTTTGGGTAGACCCCAAAGTACGGTTTCCGGCGCGCCTGCGCGGGCAGAAAAATCCACCGCATCGCTGGCTTGCAGACGCAGTTGCACTGTCGCATTGCCCTCATTTGGGTCGGTCACCATGGTGGCTGTTTTCACCACCAGCGGCCCCGCCAGATCAACCACCATCCGCGACCAGCCGGGCCGAAACAGCCCAAAGCGCGCGCCGCTTACCTGTGATCCCTGCACCAATTCCGCTGCCGTCACGCCGCCCCAGTCCACCTCTCGAAAATCCACCACCAGCCGCCGTGGCTCGTCCAGTGTAAACACCCGATACGGCACCGCTTGCGTCAAATGCAGGTCAATCGCCAACCCGCCGCGCCCCTCGTCCCGAATAAAGGACCGTGACACATCCAGCCGCGCCAGCGCCGACATATCCTGTGCCTGCGCCGCCCCTGCCAACAGGACAAAGATCATCATAAGTATTCGTGCGATACTGCTCATCTGCCACCTTTTTCGGTGACTATACCGCCCCGCCAGCAATTGCGAAACAGCCTTCCCATCTTTGTTCCCCAAATATCCGCGCCGCAGGCATTCCGCCCTGTCAACCCGCGCCACGTTTCTCCATGAACGCCTTTAGCCGCGCCAAGCCTTCCACAATATCCTCTGTCGCCCGCGCATAAGAAAATCGCAACGTCCCTGCCCCGCGTTCAGGATCAAAATCCAGCCCCGGTGTTACCGCCACTCCGGCCTTTTGCAAAATCTCGTCCGCAAAGGCGCGGCTGTCGTCCGTCATTTCCGACACATCCGCGTATATATAAAACGCCCCGTCCGGCGGTGCAATTTTATCAAACCCCGCTTGCGGCAACCCCTCCAGCATCAAGCGGCGGTTTTCGCGGTAGACGTCCATGTTCCCCTCAAGCTCCCCGCCACATTCCATCGCCGCCAGCGCCACCAGTTGCGAGGCATGCGAGGGGCAGATGAACATATTCTGCGCCAACCGCTCAATCACCCGCACATGATCGGCAGGCACCACCATCCAGCCAACACGCCAGCCGGTCATCGAGAAATACTTGGAAAAGGAGTTGATCACATAGACATCATCACTGATCTCCAGCGCCGAAACCGCGCGGCCCCCGTACTGGATCCCGTGATAGATTTCATCGGAAATGAAACTGATCCCCTGATCCGCACAGGCATGGATCAACCCCTCCATCGCTCCCCTGTCCAGCATGGTGCCCGAGGGATTCGCGGGCGAAGCCACAATCAACCCGTCCAGATCCAGCCCCGCCAGATCGGACGCAACCGGCTGCAAGCGGTTTTCAGCCGAGGTTTTAATCCCAACCGGCACCAAATCCAGCGCACTCAGGATTTGCCGGTAAGACGGATAGCCCGGCTCGCCCAGCCCGACCCGCGCACCTGCGTCAAACAGCGTGGTAAAGGCCAGAATGAACGCCCCGCTTGAGCCCGGCGTCACAATCACCCGCGCCGGATCCAGCGTGATACCATACCATTCCTTATATAGCTGTGCGATCCGCGTGCGCAGCTCCGGCAACCCCAGTGCCACAGTATACCCCATCGCCTGATCCTGCATCGCCGCGCTCAAAGCGGCACGCGCAGCCACAGGGGCGGGCGTGCCCGGCTGGCCGACTTCCATATGGATAATATGGCGCCCTTCCTGTTCGGCAGCGCGCGCAGCCTCCATCACATCCATCACGATAAAGGGATCAACCACGCTTCGACTTGATGTTTTCATCTTCCCCCCGCAAACTGCGTCAAATTCAGGGGTCTTGTCCCAAGCAATGCAAAGAAGGTCAATGGCAGCTCTTTTCATAAAACGTTTTCTACAAGTCACGCTTATTCTGGCCGCATTGGCCACCGGTGCCAACGCCCAAAGCCTGATCCGTGATGCCGAAATCGAATATGCCCTGCGCAAGCTGGCGCAACCGGTGTTCACAGCCGCAGGGCTGAACGGCAACCACATCAAAATTCTGGTGATCAACGACAGCACCTTGAATGCCTTTGTGGCGGACAACCAACATATGTTCATCCACTCGGGCCTGATCCTGAAACTGAAAACGCCAGAAGAATTGCAAGCCGTCATCGCCCACGAGGCCGCGCATATCGCCAATGGCCATATCTCGCGGCGGCTGGCCAATATGCGGTCTGCCAAAACCGCCGCCGGTCTGGGAATGCTGCTGTCATTGGCAGCGGGCGTTGCATCGGGCAATACCGCAGCCGGCGCAGGTGCCGCCGCTGGCGCGATGAGTTCGGCCAAAAGGGTGTTCCTGTCCCACACCCGCGGCGAAGAATCCTCGGCCGATCAGTCGGGTGCCCGTTTCATGGCCCGCGCGGGCGTTGATCCAAAAGCAATGATCAAGGTGCTGGATATTTTTCGCGGTCAGGAACTGTTGGCCGCTGGCCGCATGGACCCCTACGCCCTGACCCACCCGATGTCGCGTGACCGTTTGCGCGCGGTCAAAGGCTATGCCGCCGCCTATGGCCCCCAAGGTAAACCTGATCCGAACGCCGCCTACTGGTATGCGCGTGCGCGTGGCAAGCTGGGTGCCTTTATCCGCAATCCCAACTGGGGCCTGCGTGAAGCCCGCAAAACCGGATTCAAGGATGTCGCCCTGATGATGAAGGCCGTGGCCTATCACCAGATGCCCAACACCAAAAAGGCGCTAAAAGCGGTGAATGCTTTGGTCAAATCACGCCCGAATGATCCTTATGCCCACGAATTAAAAGGGCAAATTTTGTTGGAATCCCGCCAGTTTAACGCCGCGGCTTCATCCTATGCCAAGGCGGTTTCCCTTGCCCCGCGCGAGCCACTGATCCTTGCCGGATACGGCCACGCCCTGTTGGCGCAGGGCAATGTCAAAAAGGCGCTGTCGGTGCTGGAAAAGGCCCGCGCGCGCGATCCGCAGGACGAACATATGATGCGTGATCTGGCAATGGCCTATGCAAAGACCGGCAACAACGGCATGGCGTCGCTTGCCACTGCCGAACGCTATGCCCTGCGGGGTCGTTTGAAAGATGCCGCCCTTCACGCCAAACGCGCCGCGGGCCTTTTGCCGCGTGGTTCAGCGGGGTGGAATAGGGCACAAGACGTGTTAAGAGCTGCACAAGCAGTGCAAAAACGGAGATGATACCAGACGATGAAACGCTTTATTCTGGCCGCCACATTGGCCGTCACCACCTTGGCCACACCGGTACTGGCGACCGACATCATGGAAATGAGCGAGAGCGAGCGTGACGTGTTTCGCGCCGAAATCCGCGCCTATCTGATGGAAAACCCCGAAGTCCTGCTGGAAGCCATCAACGTGCTGGAGCAACGACAGGCCGAAGAAGAGGCCGTAAATGACGTAACCCTGTTGCAAACCAACGCCGAGGAAATATTCAACGACGGCGTATCCTATGTCGGCGGCAATCCGGATGGCGATGTGACTGTGGTCGAGTTTTCCGACTACCGCTGCCCTTATTGCAAACGCGCCCATAAAGAGGTGACGGAATTGCTGGCAGGGGACGGCAACATCAAATTTATCTACAAGGAATTCCCGATCCTTGGACCGGATTCGTTAACTACTGCACAGTTTGCTGTGGCGGTTCTGTTGCAGGCCAGCCCGGAAAAATACCATGATGTCAGCAACGCTCTGATGGAAATGCGCGGCGAACCCAGTGAAGCGGCGCTGACCAATATTGCAGAAGAATTCGATCTGGATGCGAGCGCCCTGCTGGAAGGTATGAAAAGCAGCGAAGTGACACAGATCATTCAGGCCAACCGCGCCCTTGGCCAGCGACTGAAAATTTCCGGCACGCCGACATTCATCATCAAAGACCAGATTGTTCGTGGTTATCTACCGCTGGAAAACATGCAGGCCATTGTCAAAGAGGCCCGCGATCAGGAATAGCCTGTTGTCGCGCCCATCCCCCCGTTCAAAGGCGGGGATGGGGGCCCTTAATCCCCTGCCGCGACCATCGCCTTGATTTTCACAGCCTTCTCGAAATGATCCAGCTTATGCGTCGCAATCCACCAGTTCGCCGCTTCCATTAACAGAACGGGGTCATCGTTGCGGTTCTTGAAAAACGCATAGAACGAAAGCCCCACCCCCTCGCCTTTGCTGGCGATTTTGGCGCCACACACCTGAATGATCTTTTGCCGCAATGCATCGCGCATAACAAAACCGCCTTTAGGTCAAATGAAACTTGGGAAGGCACCCATCTGTTTATGGATAATTGGAAACGCCTTATTCTGCCGCTTCCGCTTTGGCAATCTCGGCATCAATCAACACCGCGCGTTCCTCGACCTGCTGCACGATATGCTCGACCATCTCGTCATTGCTTAACTTGTGACTTTGGGCACCGGCGATGTAAACCATCCCGCTGCCTGCCCCGCCGCCGGTGAAACCGACGTCCGTCATCAAGGCCTCGCCCGGGCCATTCACCACACAGCCGATGATACTTAGCGACATCGGAGTTTTGATATGCTCCAGCCGGCGTTCCAGCGTGTCGACAACCTTGATCACATCAAACCCCTGCCGCGCGCAGGAGGGGCAGGAAATGATGTTCACGCCGCGATGGCGCAAGCCCAGCGATTTCAGGATTTCAAAACCCACCTTGACCTCTTCCACCGGATCGGCGGATAGGGAAACGCGGATCGTATCGCCAATGCCCGCCCACAGCAGATTGCCAAGGCCGATGGCCGATTTGATGGTGCCCGAGACCAGCCCGCCAGCCTCGGTCACGCCCAGATGGATCGGGGCGTCGGTGGCCTCGGCCAGTTTGTGGTAGGCGGCGGCGGTCATGAAAACGTCGGATGCTTTGACCGAAATCTTGAATTCGTGGAAATCATTGTCCTGCAGGATGCGGATATGTTCCAACCCGCTTTCGACCATCGCATCGGGGCACGGTTCGCCGTATTTTTCCAGCAGGTGCTTTTCTAGCGACCCTGCATTCACACCAATGCGGATCGAACAATTGTGGTCGCGCGCGGCCTTGATCACATCCTTCACGCGTTCGGGATTACCGATGTTGCCGGGATTGATCCGCAGACAGGCGGCCCCTGCTTCGGCCGCCTCAATCGCGCGTTTATAATGGAAATGGATGTCGGCGACGATCGGCACGGGGCTTGCGGCGACGATTTCCTTTAGGGCCGCGGACGAGTCCACATCCGGCACCGAAACCCGAACGATATCGGCACCGGCATCGGCGCAGGCCTGAACCTGTTTGATGGTGGCCGCAGCGTCGGATGTCAGGGTGTTTGTCATCGTCTGCACCGCAATCGGCGCATCGCCCCCGATTGGCACGGGGCCAACGTGGATGATACGGGATTTGCGGCGATAGATATCGCGCCACGGGCGGATCGGATTATGCGTCATCACACGGGCCTTTTTCGGGCTGTTTCGGATTTGTCTGGGGAATAGATAATCGCGCGGCGCGGCAGGCGCAACGCCAAGCGGCGTTTATTCGTCAGGCGTGATGGCTGGATCGACGGATAGTTCGGCAACCACCTTGGCCAGATTGTCATTGCGGGTCAGATCGGCCAATTGGTATTTCGCTGTGATCTCTTCTTCGCCCAAGGCGATTTTGCTAACCACAGTGGCCCCTTGCCCCGCCGGACCATAGGTTTTGCCATTCACGGCAAAATAAACCCCGCCAGCAAAGCCGGTGCGCAGGGTTGGCGGTTCTTCGGTTTTGGGCAAAACGTATTTGTCGCCTGACTGCATAACCTTTTCAAAGAT
Organism: uncultured Marinosulfonomonas sp.; assembly: GCA_964538015.1. Taxonomy (GTDB): domain Bacteria; phylum Pseudomonadota; class Alphaproteobacteria; order Rhodobacterales; family Rhodobacteraceae; genus Profundibacter. Next base: position 1,159 of record CAZIDQ010000021.1, on the reverse strand, counting down.
TACCGTACCGTTGGCGGATTTCACACGCACCCATGATTCCCGCACGGCGAAAATCGCCACTTCGGGCACGCCATCCTCGACCACTTTGATCAGGGTCGGATCAACCGGTTCGGGCGATAAATCGGGCTGGTCCAGACCGGCCATTACACGGCGCAACTCAGGGCCGGTCAGATCGGTTTCCGGTGCCAATGTGCCAAAACTGTCGGGGTTCAACGCGGCAATCGGGCCATCGCGGGCCACCATCACCGGCACTTCCAGCGCTTGCGGGCGATACAAACGGTCCAGCGCATCGGGTGACGGGGCAACGAAACCGGTGGTCTCCTCGTCCGCTGCAGCCATCACATCTTCGCGGCCAGCCAACGGATCAATCGTGGCCGTCACACCTGCGGCCTGCTCGACCGGTGCAAACTGTACGCGCTGCACTTCTTGCAACACGGTCCAGCCGCCATATCCAATTCCGCCAATCAACGCGATCAACACCATAACCGAGCCAATCGCCCCCGGCTCGAACCCGGCAAACATCGATTCACGTTGCGGCAGGAAGGTTGCATTCGGATCGGCCAATGGATCGCGGTTCTGGTTTTTCTTGCGCGCGTCGCGCTCGGCTTTCAGGGTGGTCGCGGTCGATGCCTGTGCCGACATCCCATGCGCCGTTTCATAATCGCTTTCGGTACAGAATTTCTGGAACGCCCATTCCGGGTCCATCCCCAGATAACGCGCATAAGAACGCACATAACCGGCGATAAAGCTGGGCGATTCAAAGGCACTGGGATCGGCGTTTTCAATCGCCGCGACATAGGTCGCCTTGATCTTCAATTCGCGCTGTACATCCAGAAGGGATTTGCCAAGGGTCGCGCGTTCACCGCGCATCAGATCACCAAGTCGTAGATCAAAACCATCGAATCCGGCTGGCTGGGCTTCGACTTCAGCCTCTTTGGGCGTAAAAATGCGCCCGATCATGTGCCCTGCTCCGATGTCACCACAATAGTCCCCAAAAGTGTCGACGATTCGATTTACGCCAACCTATTACGGAATCGTTACCATAAGCCAACCAAAATTGCACGTTTTCAGATAGCTAACCGGTTAGTTCGGCACGATTCAGCGCACATTGCGACCACAGTTCGTCCAGCGCGTGAACCAGCTTGTCCATCTCGTCGGG
>CAZIDQ010000020.1:0-27192 GCA_964538015.1 uncultured Marinosulfonomonas sp. | reverse complement strand
GAAACCCAAGTATAGACCGCAAAACCGGTGACACAATACAATATGTGAATGTATTAGTGCGAACTTCGCTTTGTTGTGAGCAACAGGGTTTTCCTTGGGTCGGCAGCGCTCAAAAACAATCTTCTTAATGGCGGGTATGCGGGGCAAATGGCCCTGACCTCCACCGCGCAGATTGCTGCTTTAACTGTAGGGAAAAATGAAAATTTGCGCTATTCGGCCAAAACAGTCAGATCGTAGGATATATTCTGCACCATATCGCCGTAGCTCGCACCTTGGTTTGTGTAAAAGGCCCGAAACTCCAATTTATGTGTTCCGGGGGGCAAAGGTTTCAGCATGATCCAATACCCATCGGTTGCGCTGGGAGCCACCGAGGGGGCATCAAACGCCTCTGGAACGCGCTCAAAGAGATTGAAGCATTCTTTGGAGGCCAGTCGAAATCTCTCCGCGTTTTCCAGCTCACTGCCGTTGAGCAATACGCGAATATAAACAAAGTCATTATTATTCTCTGCCGCGTATTTCTTTGATTCCTTGCAAGTCTGAGCCGTGCCTGGTTGTGAAAAGGAAACCGTATTGATAACTGGAAAGAAAATATATTTATGGGCAGGCAGTGTACAGGTTCGATTAATTTTGGACGTACCAAAGCCACCGGCAAGATACCAGATTGGCCCCTGTTGGTTAATGTCGCAGTATGCTCCATTTTGGTCTCTAATCGGGCTTTGATCTTGTTGCATTGAATACGCCCATTTCCACCATTCATTGGCAAAGGCGTATAGAGTACTACCTTCCACGTCTTCGTCACGTTCCACAATATAATCTGAAATTGAGAACAGCGCGTCAGCAGATGCTGACTGCGCTGAGAAAAGGCATGCAACTGAGAGACATAGTCGAAGTATATAGGCCAAATGAGATATCCTGTATTACTGAAACACTGCGCCTTTTGAACGTTGGCACTCTATCGGGTTAGCGCGATATCGAGTGTCTAAAATTCGATTCGCGGACTGGAGTACCCATTCAGTATGACAGAATTCTAGGTACGTTTTAAGGTGGCGGCTCTTTGCGGCTTAAGGCGCCGGGGCGACCGTTTAATAGCCGCCATTCTCTGCATAGAGGCCGACGCCAACCTGATCTCAAACCTAACCCCCACCTACCCCACCACATTAAACCCCGGTCCATAGGGATACTTGGTGATATTCTCGGCCCCGTCCGACCCCACCACCAGAATATCATGCTCGCGATAGCCACCGGCGCCCGCTTGCCCCTCGGGGATGGTCAGCATCGGTTCCATCGAAATTACCATGCCGGGTTCCAGCACCGTGTCGATGTCCTCGCGCAGCTCCAACCCCGCCTCGCGCCCGTAGTAATGCGACAGCACGCCAAAGGAATGGCCATAGCCAAAGCTGCGGTATTGCAACAAATCCCGCTCCTCGAAAAACGCGTTCACACCGGCGGTGATTTCGGCACAACTAACGCCCGGTTTGATCAGGCTGATCCCCAACTCGTGCGCCGCGACATTCGCCTCCCAGATCGCCAAGGACGCCGCATCAACCTCCTCTACAAACATCGTGCGTTCAAGCGCGGTGTAATAGCCCGAGATCATCGGAAAACAGTTCAGCGACAGAATATCGCCCCGTTGCAACATCCGCCCCGTCACAGGGTTATGCGCCCCGTCAGTGTTGATGCCGGACTGGAACCAGACCCATGTATCGCGGTATTCGGCATCGGGAAAGGCGGCAGCAATCTCCAGTTCCATCGCATCGCGCCCCGCCATCGCCACGTCGATTTCCCGCACACCGGCGCGCACGGCATCACGGATCGCATAGCCGCCCACATCGGCCACCCGCGCGCCCTCAACGATCAGGGCGATCTCGGCTGGTGATTTATGCATCCGCTGGCGCATCATCGCGGGCGCAATATCGACCACACGGGCGGGGTTCAGGAATGCCGCCATCTTGTCGCTTTGGAGCAACGTCAGATGATCCGCCTCTTGCCCGATCACCGCGCCCTCACCTGTGACCGAACGCACCGCCCGCCAGTAATTATCGCGCTGCCAGTCGGTATAGGTGATGTTGTCGCCATAACACCGCCGCCACGGCTGCCCCGCGTCAATCCCCGCCGAAATCGTCACACATTGCGTCGCCGTCACCACCAGCGCATAGGGGCGACCGAATGAACAATACAAAAAACCGGAATAATACGCGATCGAATGCATCGAGGTCAGAACCGCCGCCTGCACCCCTTCGGCCTGCATGATCCCGCGCAGACCCGCCAGCCGCGCCTCGTATTCCGCATCCGAAAACGGCAGCTTGGCCGCCTCGCCATTGTGCAGCCGGTAAAACTCTTCGCGTTGATGTGTCATATTCTGATCTCCTGAAACGGGCGGGCAACTGCCCCCCTCGTGGCAATTCCCGGCGTTCAGGATAATTACGGCGCATGGTTCCCCACGCCAGCGACGCCATCGCTGCTGCCTGATCCAATTGGTGCGATATATCGACGGCTCTGACAAGAGGGTTTCGTGCAAACCCTCTTAGCGCAGGAAAATAGCGCAGCACGGCTGATCGCAGCACCATAACCCACGCCCGACGCAAGGGGCCGCCCGTCACCTACCGCAAATCAGAACTTGGCAATCAGATTGATAAACAGCCCTTTGTCGTCCTGTGTCAGATCGGTAAGATCATCCGAAAACCGGCCGAAGTTATACCCGACACCCAGCTTCACGTTGTTGCCCATATGTCGGTAAGCCGCTGCAAGGAAGCCGTAATCCGTTGTACCGGCCTGCCGCGCCCGCAGGCTGCGGGCCTCTAGCAGGATGTCCCAGTTGTGCACCAGATGATAGCGCGCGTTCACCAGCCCCAGCACAGCATCATTCTGCACGAACGGTGTTACGCTATCAGGCGAGGTTTCGGAAATCCGCACACCCAGCTTGCCACCCACAGACCAGCGTTCATTCAAGTCATAATCCGCATCAATGCTAAACACATGGCTTTTCTGGCGCGGCCGGACACCGGGGGCGCCGTCGACTTCCTGACCGTACATGTCGTACAGATAACGATAGCGCAGCAACACATTCAGACGGTCATGTTCAATCGGGCGGTAGGCATAGCCAAACACCACATCCAGCAGATCACCGGTGGTTGGCGCACCGCCAAAGGCATCGGTCTTGGCGGCGTCCAGACTGAACACCAGCCGTTGTTCTTCGTTGAACTTGTAGTTGGCCGAGGCGCTAAGCAAATAGCTGTCGACATCGCGATTGGCGACACCCAGCACACCGCGCTCGCGGCGCAGTTCCAGACGGCCCTGCGCGGATAGTTTTTCATCATGATACTGCACCCCCAGAGACAGGGCGTGGCGATCAAAATTGCCGTTTACGCTGTCGTTGATGGTCCCCACCTCAAATGCGGCGGTGTAGGTGGTGCTTTCGCTGCGGCTGTATTCCACACCGTAAGAGCTGGTCAGCGAATGGTGTTTGCCAAACACATCATAGCTGTTTTCGCCAAAGGTCAGCAGATTGTCATTGATCTGCCGCCGCCCGCCAACAACAAACCGCCCACGGTCGCGCCCGTTCAGGGTTACCCCGGTCAGCGTGCGCCCCGGTGCCAGTTCATAACCAAAGTACAGGCTGCGATCATCGCCCGCCCGATAGGAAACCAGCGCCTTGCCACCGGTGCCTTTGGTGCCGCTTGAAACTTCGCCTTCGACAGTCCAGCCATTGGCCAGATCATAGGACAATCCGGCGCCAATACGGTCGTTGTTCCCCAGACTGCTGGACCCCAGCGTTGCCTGTCCGAACACATAATAGGACAGCTGGTCGTTCGGGGTGAATGTCACCTTTAGCGCCGCATCGGTCCGGTCGCCCAGATCAACGCCCGTGTTACGATCCACATGTTCAATCCCGAACGCATAAGACACCCTGTCAGACGCCTTGTAAGTCAATTCAAGCCCGCCTTCGCGTTTATGCTCGCCCACCGCATTGGAATAATCGTCGTAATACAGACCCCATGTCAGACGCTCGTTTTGTTTGACATCCATATCAACGCCCCACAGGCGTTCGTCGCCAGTGGCCGCCAGCACCTGATAGTCAAGGGTTGCAAACCCTTGCGAACGGTCCTCGAAATATCCGGCAATATGGCCGTCGACCCCCACACCCGCATCGGCAAAATCCAGACGGAATTCACCCCGCGTTGCATCACCGTTGCCCGAGGCCACAGGCAACGCATCCACCAGCAGCCCGCCGTCGGTTGAAACGCTACTGCCAAAACCGGGGCCGCGGGTGCGGGCGTATTCCAGCTTGGCAAAACTGCCTTCGGAATAGCGGTACAGAATATCGGCGCTAACCGCTTTCTGGTCTGCCGTGCCGGTCTTTTCGACCATGCCGGTCACACCGACACGCCAATGGTCGTTCAACCAGCCTTCGGCCCGGCCACCATAGGCATAGCCATCCAGCGTACCGGCGGTCGGGGTGAATTCATAGTTCACCACCAGATTAACGTCGGTTTCCCCCGAAGGGCTGGTCACAACCAGTCCGCCGCCACCGGTGCTGTTTAACGGGCCCGACAGGGTTACGACACCCTGAATATAGTTGATGTCGTAATCCTGACCAAAGATCAGCTTGCGCCGCTCGATCACGCGGCCTGTGTCACTGTCGCGAATTTCAACTGTTACCGTTTCCGAGCCAATGGATATATCCTGCCGCCGCAGAAAATAAACCGAGCCGCCAGTGCCCTGAAACCGGTCACGTTGCGGCAGGTTATCAGGCTGTGCGGCATACAAAGAAACCGCCACGCGCGCGTCACCCTGTCCGGTTTGTTCGGGCGATGCCCATTGCGCCTGCGCCCCGTACAGGGTGCGTTCGTTGCGCAGGTAATATCCACCCGAAACACTGGCACGGTAATTTCCCCAAAGGAAGAAATTGTTGTCCCGCTCGACCTTCAGGTAAAACTTGCCCGATGTCGGCGCGTCCTCGATCAGTTCGGAATCATCGCCATAGGTCGGGTACAGATCATCCGGGTCAATCCGCAGCAACAGGCTGCGCGGGTCACGTTCGTCAAAATTGCGAAACAAATCCCCCAGATCATCTTCGCCGGTGTCTGCCGACGCGGTGATGGTATATCCCTGTTGATTGCGCCCTTTCAGGTAAAACGCCAGCCGACCACGCTGGTAATGCTCGGTGGTGCCGGTGGCTTCGCTATCGTTCATCCCAATGGTTACATCTGCTGTCCCGACATAGAACCAGTCCGATTTCGGGATATCGACATCGCGGACAATATCCACGCTGCTGGCTGCAATCCGGACCGGCACGGAATGGGTGCCTGCCGGAACAATCCGGTTCAGCACAAAGCGCCCGTTGGGGTCGGCCCGCAAGGTTTCGCCCATCACCTGAACCAGCGCGCCCGGCGCAACCGATGTGCCGCTAACGGTTATCGCCCCGCCATGCACCGGAATCCGGCGACGCGCGGTGCGGTCTGTGCCCTCTTCGGGCTGAATATCGGCGGCAGGTCCGTCCTGATCACCACCATCCCCCAAAGAACGCGAACCTAGCGCCAGTGAATAGGTTTCATCATAGCGCCCCTTGCTGTCGTAGACACGATGCACGGCCACCAGATCACCGTCTTGCGGCAGGACATATTGCACCTGCCCGTTTGGCTGCACCGGCAGAACCGCAACCGTGCGCGGCCCGCTACGCCCGCTGGTGTCGATAATCCGCACTTCGCCACGGGTGATCCAGCCGGGATAATTGGTCTGGCTTTGGAATGTCACGCGGTCTCCGCCATGAAACACGCGCCGCGTCCCTGTGGTGACCAGATCCAGACGCGGTTTCGCACCCAGCCCGTCAAACTGCACCTTGATATCAGCCGCTGCCAACGCCACATCCGTGCTGCGCACGCGGTCGACCAGCCGCTTGTCACCGCTGACCGGCTGTCCGTCAATCGAGATGGCAAAACCGCTGGCCTCGATCGGAGCCGAGCGGGCCAGTTCGGTGTTTTCGCCAACCGGAATGGAAACAGCCGTGCCCGCATCGGCGCGGCTGCACCCTGCAGGTAGCGCGCCGTTTACCAGCGCGCAATTCTGATCCTGCGCACTAACCGCCTGTGCTGCAATCAGGGCAATCGCGGTGGCACCAAGCAAACGGGCGGGGATATTCGGGGAAAACTTGAACATAATACGCATCCTATTGCACCCGCTTGATCGTACGTTCGATCAGCAATCTATACCGGCCCTGTCCACGCCACGCTTTGCGTAACAATTCCTCGACCATCTTCAGGCGATCCTTCGCCAGCCGTTCGTCTTCGTTGTCGCGATAATAGCTTAGGCGCACGACCGACGGCGTGCTGCGCAATCGCGCCACAAGGTCCTTGACGCCATCCTCCAGTGCCTTTGTCGGCTTGCCGTCATCCGGATCAAATGCCAGCGCTGTCAGATCGACATCCACCACATTCGACAGTGCCGCCCCGAAATTCAGTCGGGCGAATTTACCCGCTGTCACCCGTATAACGCGCGGGTTTTCGGTGGTTACACGATACCCGCTAGGCAGCGTGCGCGTATCCAGTTTCAAAGTAAAGTTCGAGCCAATACCGGCGGGCAATTCCGCACAGGGAACGTGGTAGCGCCCATAGGCATCGGTGGTAATCAGAACCCCGCGCACTGTTGCCAGCCGAACACCGGCCAGGCCCGGTTCGCCCTGATCCTGATACCCGTCCATATCCTTGTCATCAAAAACCTTGCCGATGATATCCGAGCAATCAAAGATGTGTTCCGGTGCAACCTTCAGAATGGCGGTCGCCAGATTGGACACCGTGTTGCCAAATGAATCCAGCACATAGGCGCGGTTGACCAGTTTCCCGCCACCGCCCGTCACACGCGCTTTCAGGGTAATCGTCACGGTTTCCCCCGGCGCAAGCGTGATCCCCGGCCAACTCAGTTGCCGACCGGCCTGAACCGGCGTCGGTGTGGCCGCCCCGTTATAGGTTGCCGTCCCCGGCGTAAAGACCAGGCCCGCAGGCATCTGGTCGACAAAGGTCAGACCGGCCTCGGCTGTGGCCAGACGGTTCTGGAAGGTCATCGTATAGGTCACGCTGTCGCCGCGTTTGGCATTGGCGGGCGAAACCGATTTGGTGGCCAGAATATCCGGTGCCGCCGACGGCGTCACAACCGGCGCCGAAGCCGTCACTGCTGCAGACAACCGATCCGCTGTCACTACAGCCGTGTTCACACCGGCGGGCGACCCCGTACCGGTGTCATAGGTCACGATAATCTGGACTGTGCCGATGTCTCCGGGTGCAAGTTCCGGCGCACCTGATAACAGATTGGCATCCGCCGCCCCGTCATAGGCACCGTTCGCCGCCCCGCCGGTAAATCCGCTCACCTGAAGCACAGGCGCATCCGCCCCCTGCAACAGCGTTGCCGGTGCGACAAAGGCGGTTAGATCGTCAACCACCTGCATGTTGCGCTGGGTGACGTTGCCGGTGTTCTCGACCGTAATGGTAAAGGTCACCTGAAACACATCTGGCCTGATCCGGGTCGGGGTGTTGGCGATTTTTGTAGCGCTTACGGTTTCAACGGCAAGGATTGCGGCAACTGTCGGGTCATCGACCGCATTGCCGTCCGCATCGTCACCATCATCCGAAGTGTCCGAAATCGTGCCACCTGCAGGGGTCGTGCCGGTCACCACAACCGAGTTTTGCACACCGCCCGCATCCACATCGGCTTGCGTCATGGTATAGCGCACTTCCCATGTGCCGGTTTCCCCGACAGTCAGCGTCCCCGCCAACGCGCCGGTATAGGTCACCGACGCCGGTGTCAGCGGCGTGCCGTCAAGGTTGCTCATTGTGTCGGCAATGGTCACGCCGGTCAGTGTCACATTGCCGGTGTTTGCGGCAGAAACAGTGAACACCACCTCTTCCCCGGCAGCCGTGCCGACCGATGTTACGGCCTTGACCACATCAAGCGCCGGCGCGGGTGTAATCGCCAGAACAGTCGGGTCATCTACCGTGTTGCCATCACCGTTGTCGCCATTGTCCGAAACATCGCTGACCGGATCACCGTTTGGTGCGGTGCCCGATACAGTTGCCGTGTTGGATATGCCACCGGCATCAATATCGTCCTGCGTCAGAACATAAGTTACCCGCCAGCGCAGGGTTTCGCTGACCTCGTGCGTGTTGTCGCCATTGTCGGTGGCCGAAGGCAATATCCGCACCGGCCCCGTTGTCGGCGCCAACACCGTACCATCCGCCCGTGTCAGCGTATCCGCAACCGTAATACCGGCTACTGTCACATTGCCATTGTTGATCGCGCTGATCACAAAGCTGACCGTATCACCGGCCACGCTGCCGGATGTCTCGATCACCTTGGTTGCAACCAGCGACGGGGCCGCAATAATCGGGAACGGGGTGGCATCATCGGTGGTGTTGCCATCGGCATCATTGCCATTGTCCGACACGTCGCTAACCGGCGTGCCCCCCGGCCCTGTGCCATTGACCGTGGCAGAGTTGTGGAACCCGCCCGCATTGATATCGGCCTGCGTAATGGTGTGGCTACCTGCGTAAATCCAGATCTCGCCCACATCCAGCAACCCGTCGGCATCCGCATCCCCCGACGCCAATGCAAAGGGAACATCCAGCGCCGTCAGGGTGCCGTTTTCACGCGCCATTGAATCAGTGATGCCGGTGACGGTTATCGACACATTGCCGGTATTTTCCACCGCCAGCGTATAGGGCACAACGGTGCCGACCGATGTTGCGGCGACCGCCGCCGTTTTGGTTGCCTCCAGTGCCGGTACACGCGCCGGACCGGGGGTGGTGATCGTCGCGGTGCCGGTCACCGGCGTGCCGAACGGATCAACCGCGGCAACGGATGCGTTGTTCACAATTTCACCGGCATCCACATCATCCTGCGTCACGGTCAGTGACAGGGTGCAACTGTTGTCTGTTGTCCCCGGCGCAATCGAGGCGATTGTACAGTCATACGCGGGGGCCAGTGCATCGGTGACATGGGTGTTCAACAACGTCACATTGCCCGTGTTCTGCACCGCAAATGTATAGGTCACAGCGCTGCCTACTGCCCCGAAGGGTGAGGGTGACGCCGATTTGCTGAATACCAGCGACGGGGTGGCCGCCGGGGTGGTCAGGGTCAGGCTGCCGGTATCCGTCACCGCCCCGCCTTGCGGATCAACCGCGGTGGCCGTTGCGGTATTAAGCAGCGTGCCTGCATCAATATCCGACTGTTGCACCGTATAGGTGCCGGTGCAGTCGATTGACGCAGCAGGGGCCAGATCGGGTGCGTTGCAAACCAGTGCCGGGATCAACGGATCGCTGGCGCTGATATTGGTCAGGGTCTGATTGCCGGTATTTTCCACGTTGACGGTATAGGTCAGCACCTGACCAACGCCGGTAATCGGCAGGGTTGCAGCCGATTTGGTGACCGTCAATTCGGGCGTTGTGGCCGCGTTCACGGTCACCGATTGCGGCGGAGAAACCACATCGGTGGTGCCAGCATACAGGGTTTGTGCGTTGGCCTGATTGGTCACAAACCCCGCATCCAGATCATCCTGCGTCACGTCATAGACGGCGCTACAGGTCACAACCTCGCCGGGGATCAGGTCGGGTCCGGCGGGTCCGGCTGGATCAAAACAGGTGATCGGGGTTGCAAATTTATCATCGTTCACCACAACCGGCGTCGCAAACGAGGCCGAACCGGAATTGGTCACGGTGTATTCATATGTGATCTGGTCCCCGACTGCGGTGAAATCCGCGCCGCTGATTGCAGCCTTGGCAATGGTCAGCGCCGGAACCGCGCCGCTGGGTACGGTTTCGGATGTGTTGGGCGATGTCGTTGTCCCGTCCGAAGCCGAGGCCAGATTGGTGGCACTGGCCAGCGCCACGTCATTCGCCGTGACTGTGTAGGTGCCATTGCAAACATAGGTCGCCAGCGGGGCCACCCCAGCTGCAGGCATTGCCGGACAGGTGATGTCGGCGGGCGCAATCAGGTTATCGGTGATCGTGATCGGATCGGTCAGGGTCACATTGCCGGTATTGGTCACGGTATAGGTATAGGTGACCGTCGCCCCGACAATGAAATCGGCAGGGGCAATCGGATCGGCGACTTTTGCAACTTCCATTGCCGGTGTCTGCACCGCCGGAACCGATGCCGTCGCAGGCGGGCTGGTGGTGGTACCGTCACTGATGCTGGCCGAGTTGTTGATCACGCCCGCATCCAGATCGGCCTGTGTCACCGAATAGTTGCCGGTACAATCCAGCGTCGCGTTCGGGGCCAGTGGTGGCGCGGCACAGGTGATAGTGCCGCCCGCATCGGTGATCATCGGATCGGTGACTGTAAACGGATCAACCAGCGTCACATTACCGGTATTGGTTAGCGTAAAGGTATAGGTCAGCACCTGCCCCAGCGTATTAAAGCTGGGATCCGAAGCCGCCTTGACCAGCGCCATCGAAGGTGCTGCCGCGATGGCCAGCGTGGTTGGCGTACTGCCCCCCGGCCCGCCGGTGCCATCATCCGATGTATCGGTTACAGGGCCACCAACCGGGGGCGTTCCGATGGCCACCGCGCTGTTGACAATCCCGCCCGCATCCACATCGGCCTGCGTCAGAACATAGGTCGCATGATAGGTGGCCGTTTCACCAACTTTCAGGGCTCCCGCTGCCGAACCGGCGTCCGCCGAAACAAAGGTCGGCCCACTGGTGAGTGCCAGCGCCGTACCATCGGCACGGGTCAGGGTATCGGAAGAAACCGAAACCGAACCCATCGTCACATTGCCGGAGTTAAGCACCGTAATATCATAGCCCACAGTCGCCCCGACCGTGGTGGGCGCTGCCGACATGACCTTCAGCACTTGCAACGCAGGCGCCGGAGAAATCACCACTGTCGTCGGTGTGCTGCCGCCACCGGCCCCATTGTCGGAAACATCGCTGACCGGATCGCCGTTCGGCGCGCTGCCATCGGCCAGCACCGAGTTATTGATCCCGCCCGCGTCAATGTCGGCCTGTGTCAGCGTCACGATGGTTTGGTAAACCCATGTTTCGCCAACCTCCAGATCACCGGCCACACCGTTATCGCCGGATTGCAACGTCAGGGTCGGCGCGGGCGCAATCACCGTGTTGTCATTGCGTTTCAGCGTATCGGTGGTGCTGATGCCGTCAATGGTCACATTGCCGGTGTTCGCCACGCTCACCTCAAAGGTCACTGTATCCCCTGCGGCCGATCCGCTTTGGGCCGAAACGGTTTTCAGAACCTCGATGGCAGGCGTTGCGACCTCGGGCTGAACGGTTGTGTTGTCGGTGGCTGTCGGCGGCACTGTCCCCGCCGGGGCTGTGGTTGTGACCGTCACCGTATTGGTGATCGGCGCGCCACTGTCCACATCGGGCTGCGTCACCGTATAGCTTGCCGTAAAGCGCACCACGTCGCCCGGCCCCAGCGTATCCCAGACACCGTTTGCCGCCGCATCGGTTGAATTTCCGCCAACACCGTTGTCCGCCAACAGGCTGTCGCCCGCAATGGCCAGTGCAACAGTCCCCGAGGCACTGGTATGCTGATCGTCAGGTGTTACATTGGTCAGCGTTACATTGCCGGTGTTGGTGACATCATAAGTGTATGTCACCACAGTTCCGACCGCGACATTCGCAACCTGCGATGCGGTCTTGCTGACCGAAACACCGGGGGTCCGGATGGCATCCACGGTTTCGCTGACAGGATCCGACACAGGCACAGCCCCGCCACCCGTCACCGTCAACCCGCCAACAGTGGCGGTGTTGGTAATAATCCCTGCGTCCACATCCGCCTGCGTAACAGTATAATCCGCCGTACAGTTGACCGACTGGTTCGGGCCCAGCCCGCCAGCACCAATCGCGCCGCAATTGAAAGTGCCTATTTTATCGTCGGTCACGCTCGGGGTGCCAAAGGCGGTTACATTGCCGGTGTTCAGCACAATATAGCTGTAGGTTACCACCTGCCCGACCGTATTCACATCGGCCACGCCTGCGGTTTTGACCAGCGTCATTTGCGGCTCGATTGCGGGGCCGTTGCCGGTTACGCTGTCGTCATCGGTGACCGTAGGCGCGCCGGGGACTGCCGGCTGCGACACGGCTGTCGCGGTGTTGGTAAAGCCGGCGTTGTCAATATCGGCCTGCGTAATCGCATAGGTAAAGGTACACGTAGTATCAACGGCCCCCGGTGCCAGTGCCCCTATCGAACACGTCCCCGGAACAAGGTTGTCCGTCACCTCGGTCGAGGCCAGCGTCACATTGCCGGTATTTGTTACCGTAATGGTGAATTCAACAGTTTCTCCCACGTCGGTAAAGGCAGGCACGCCATTCGTGAATGCCTTGGAAACCGAAACCGAGGGGTTGGATGCGACCAACGGATGGGTCGTGCTGCCGGTGTTTGAAACAGGGCCGCCTTGCGGGTTTGATCCGGCAGCGGTGGCGGTGTTGGAAACCACCGGCGCGGCCAGATCCTGTGTATCAAGGTCGGCCTGCGTCACCGTATAGTTGCCGGTGCAGATAACCTGTTCTGTCGGGGCAAGCGTTATATTGGCCGGTGCCGGAATGCCGCCAACCGTACAGCTTAGGACCGGCAACAGCGGATCGGATACCACGATCCCCGAAATGGTCTGGTTGCCGCTGTTGGTTGTGGTGATGGTATAGGTCAGCACATCGTTCAGATCAGCGGGGTTCGGCCCCGCCGTCACGGCCTTGGCCACCGTCAGCGCGGGCGAAGTTGCGGCATTGACCGTTGTGGTGGATGATGGCGAAACCACATCCACCTGATTGGGAGTGCCGGGCGCGAATGTGGTTGTGGCCGTTGCCTCGTTGGTGACAAATCCACGGTCCAGATCGGCCTGCGTTACCGCATAGTCAAACGCCGGATTTGCCACCGGTGCCGCCGCATCACAAACCGCCACATCGTTTACGGCGAAAATACCGCTGGCCGCCGTGTCATGGCACAACAGCACACCGCCCAGCAGCGGATCATTGACAGTTATGTTTTCACTCAGATCGGCCCCGCCCGAATTGGTTACGGTAAAACGATAGCTGATCACATCGCCAACAGCGCTGAAATTGGCCCCCGAAATGGCGGTTTTCGCAATCGAAAGCGCCGGATTGGCTGCCACCGGAAAAATTGCATTCGCCGAAGGTGACGCCACAGGTTGACCGCCGAAACTGCTGTTTGCCGTTGCAATATTGGTCACACTTCCCAATGAAATGTCACCAGTGGTAATCGTATAGCTGGCAATACAGTTCAGCGTCCCCGCAGGTAGCAACCCACCCACTGGCAGCGGATCACAGACCACCGCCGTCAGGTTGTCCGAAACTGTTACCGGCTGGTTGATCGTCACATTGCCGTCATTCGTCACCACATACTGGTAATGCAACACAAGGCCTGCACTATAGGTCGCGGGGATCGGCGCAACGATGCTTTTGGTAATCGCAAGGCTGGGATCCTGAACCGCGTAAATCGTTACGCTGCCGTTACCCGACGCCACCGGCGCGCCGCCAAACGTGGTGTTGGCCGCGGCGATATTGGTCACGCTGCCTGCATCCAGATCGGCCTGCGTTGCGGTCCAGTCCTGTTCACAGGTGGCGCTGGCCGCAGGGGCCAGACCGGCGGGCGCACAGGTCAGTAAGCCGGGGATTTTGTCGTCGGATATGGTGGCTGGCGCGGTGGTGGTCACGTTACCGGTATTGGTGACGACATATTCAAACGTCACCGTATCATTCGGTGCGCCATAGGTGGCGGCAGTCCCCGGTTTGACCCGCTTCAGAATGCTTAGCTGTGGTGTTTGGGTGGCCAGCGCCGTTTCGGAATCATCCGGCGAAACAATCACCGCGCCCAGCGCCGAAGTTTCGCCGTGGGCCGTGTTGGTGACCGACCCCGCATCCAGATCGGCCTGCGAAATGGTGTAGGTTGCGGTGCAGGTCACCGTCGCGCCAGGGGCAAGCCCGCCGGGCAAAGGTGCCGGACAATTGATCACGGCGATTTTGTCGTCGGTAATGCTGACGGGTGCAGTCAGGGTGATGTTGCCGCTGTTGGTCACAACATAGTCATAACTGACCACATCGCCGACAGCGCTAAACGGGTTGCCTGCACTGGCGGTTTTGGCCAGTGTGATTGCCGGTGCGCGCGCCGGTCCGGTCAACACCACGGTTGAACTGTCCGTGACGGGGGTACCTTGGGTCGAATCCGCCGCCACGCTGGCAGTATTGGCCAGATTGCCCGCGTCGATATGCGCTTGCGTCACCGTCACCGTTTCCTGCAACGGCGCACCACCACTACAGGATGGTGCCGTTGCCCCCGGCGCCAGATCGGCAACAGTGCAGCTAAAGCCGGTTAGCGGATCGGTGACCACGATATTGGTCAGGGTCACATTGCCGGTGTTTTGCACCGCAAACAGATATGTTTCGGTGGCTGGAAGCGCGCCGAAGGTGCCGGTGCCGTCCTGCTCGGTTTTGACGATGGATATGGATGGTGCTTCGGCGGGGCCGTTGACCACTTCGCTTGCGGTGTCGTTCAATACGGTGCCATCCGCACCGGTGCCGGTCACTGCGGCGGTGTTGGTAATGCTGCCCGCATCCACATCGGCCTGCGTCACCGTATAGGTGCCGGTGCAGGATGTATCGGTTGCCCCCGGATCAATCGTTCCGATTGCACAGTTCATTGCCGGTGTAAAAAACGCATCTGTCACTGTGACACCGTTCAGGCGCACATTGCCGGTGTTTTGTACCGACATGGTAAAGGTCACGGTATCCCCCGCCGCAGTATAACCACCCGCCGCAGATTTGCCGAATACCAGCGCCGCGTTACGTGCCGGACCTGGTACTGTCACGCTGCTTGTGGCATCCGTGGCGCCCGCGGCAGTTGCTGTGGCTGTGTTGGCCCGCGAACCGGCGTCGATATCATCCTGATCGACGGTATAACTGGCGGTGCAGCTCTGGTCGCTTGCACCTGGTGCAAGGCTGGCAACCGAACAGTTCAGCGCCGCAAACAACGGATCGGTAATGGCGATTGCCGTGAGGGTCTGGGTGCCGGTGTTCTGAACCTCGAAGGTATAGGTGATCACATCGCCAACGGCGGCAAAACTGGCCACGTCGGCCGTTTTGCTAAGTGTCATGGATTTGGTTGCAAAGGCCGGATCAAGCGGCGTCACAAGGGTGTCGGTGTCGTTTGCAGTGCCGCCTGTGGGCGTTGTGCCGCTGGCGGTTGCGGTGTTGCTGATGCTGCCTGCATCCATATCGGCCTGCGTGACCTGATAGGTGCCGGTGCAACTGTCGCTTGCCCCGGGCGCAACATTGGCAAGGGTGCAAACCGCCCCGCCCAGTAACGGATCGGTGACATCGACACTGGTCAAGGTTTGCGCCCCGTCATTGGTAACCGCAAACGTATAGGTCAGGGTCTGGTTCAATGCGGTGAACGGGGTGGGGGCGACCGATTTCACCAGCGTCAGCGCCGGTGTCACATTGGCCGGAACCGTTGCGGTGGACGAAGGCGATGTAATCGTGCTGACCCCGCCGCCCGGGCCGGTATACTGGAACGATGCCGTCGCCGTGTTCACAACTTCGCCCGCATCCATCTGGGCCTGCGTGATCGGCGTATAGCTGGCGGTACAATCAAAACTGGCACCGGGGGCCAACGTGGCCGGTTGGGCCGAGCAATCCACCGCAGCAATCAGGGAATCACTGATGCTGATCGGGGTCAGGTCGACGATGTTGGTATCCCCCGAATTCGTCACCGTAAACGTATAATGCAGTGTATCTGCAAGCGTGGTAAAAT
This sequence comes from uncultured Marinosulfonomonas sp., assembly GCA_964538015.1. Lineage (GTDB taxonomy): Bacteria > Pseudomonadota > Alphaproteobacteria > Rhodobacterales > Rhodobacteraceae > Profundibacter. The sequence continues at coordinate 11,418 of CAZIDQ010000020.1, read as the reverse complement.
TCGCCTCGGTGGCAGTTTTGACAACGCTTAGCGCAGGTGTTCCGCTTTGTGGAATTGTCGCGGTATCAGTTGGCGAAGTGGTGGTCCCGTCACTGGCGCTGGCAATATTGGTCACCGCCCCGTCCGCAACATCCTGCGCAGACACGGTGTAATCCGCCGTACAGGTCACAGTCGCACCAACGGCCAATGGCGCCCCCGCGTTTTGGGTGCCACAGTTGAACGCGCCCGCGATATGGTCGTCCGTCACGGTGATCTGGTCGGTAATCGACACATTGCCGGTGTTGGCCACCTCATAGCTATAGGTCACAACCAGCCCCGGTGCGAATTGTGCCGATGTCACGGCGGGCGCGGTCTTGGTTACGGTCATTGCGGGCTGCTGGTCAGCCGGAACCGCCAAACTGGTCGAAGGCGATGTCACAACCTCGGCGCCGCCCGCCGCCGTGGTGCTGGCGGTGGCCGTATTGGTCACATCGCCCGCGTCCAGATCGGCCTGCGTGGTGGGGTACGGGTCGGACGTACAGGTGATGCTGGCCCCCGGCGCAATATCTGTTGCCGGACAGGTGACCGCCACTTTGTCGTCGGTCACCGACGCCCCTTGCAGGGTCACCGTACCGCTGTTGGTCAGCACATATTCATAGGTCAGCGCCGTTCCTGTTGCACTGAAAGTCACCGGCGATGCTGCTTGCAGCTGTTTGACAATATCCAGACCGGTCGTAACCACCGCATTGGTGGTGACCGATGCGGTGCCACTTGCTGTTTGTCCGCCAACCGTTATCGAAACATCCGCCGTGTTTGTAACGCTACGCGCGTCCAGGTCGGATTGCTGGATCGTATAGCTGGCCGTGCAGGAAACTGTCGCCCCCGGCGCAACCGCACCAGCAGGACAAGTCACCCCACCCGTCAGCACATCCGTGACCGTCGGGGCGGCAGGGAAGGTGACGTTGCCGGTGTTGGTGATATCCACGTTATAATTCAGCACATCCCCGACTGCGCTGTAATCCAGCTCGGCTGCGGATTTTGCCACCGTCATGGCTGGCGCGGCCACCTGCCCCGGGATCGAGGAACTGCCCGTCGCACTAACCGCCGCACCGGTCGGATCGGTTGCCGAAACGGTTGCGGTATTGGCCAGATTGGTGCCCGCGGTTGCGAATGCATCCACATCGGCCTGCGATACCAGATACGTCCCGCTACAGGTTTGGGTATTCACGGCGTTTTCTGTGCTTAACGGTAACACTTGCGCAAACGAGCAAACCAGCCCCGGCAAATTTGGATCCGCCACGGAAACATTGCTTAGCGTGGTGTTGCCGGTGTTGGTGATCGTGAAATTATAGGTCACCGTGCTGCCCACAGCACCGAACGGGTCGGGCGTTGCAACCTTGTCCAGCGTCATCACCGGATTTAGCGGCGGACCGGTCAGCGTCACCGTGTCTGTCAACGCGCCCAACTGGCCGAACTGCGGCGTCCCTGTCGCGCTGGCAATATTGGTCACGGATTGCGCGTCCAGATCGGCCTGCGTAATAACATAGGTACCCGTGCAAGTCGCAAAATCGGCCGACGGCGAACCTGACGGCACATCCACGATTGTGGTTTTGTCACAGGTAATCGGCGAAACCTTGTCATCGGAAACCGCCAGATTGCTGATTTGTACAGATCCGATATTGGTAACAATATACTCGAAAAAGACTGTATCACCCACCGCCGAAAATGTCGTCACCAAAGGCCCGTTGGATGAGCCGCTATGCGCGGTTTTAGCCATCGTATATCCCGGCGCAATGGTTTGCAGACCGGCATTTCCCAAACTGGTACCACGGGTGAAATCCCAGTAGTTATCGTTGGGGTCACTATCGAAAACCTGCGTTGTGGTGCTGCCGGTTGTCAGGATATTGTTCAACAGGGCCGGATTGGTTGATGAAAACCACGCCGTGTTGAACGTGTTGTTGCCAAATCCGGTTGTCATGCCAAAGCTGGTTGTCCCGGCGTTGTCTGTGCGCTCGGTCGCGATACCGCTCCAACTGCCCAAATTGAATCCGTTCAGACGTAAGGAAATGTCGTTTTCGTCAAACCCGCCGGGTTGCGTATCACCATCATAGGCCGAAAAGCGGATGTCGATCCGCGCGATTGCGCCACCAAAATACGTCGCACAGGGCGAAAACCCGCAATCCAGAACAATCGGATTGTTAATCGTAAACGGGTTGCCCCGAAACGCAACCGGCGTGCCGTTGTTGTTAAAACCCTTAAAGGCGCCAGCGGGGTCGGAAAACTGGTAATAGATGTTCCCGTTTGTACCCGTCATGACAATCGCAACCCCCCCTGCCTCGGGGTATTGCGTGGGCAATGCTACACCGGTCGCGGGAACTGTTCTTGTGTAGGGCGTTGCGTTTGCAGCGGTGAACAGGGACAGTAAAGCGAATAAAGTCCAAACAACAAACTTCATTCCAATCGTCAAAACAGTATTACGCACGCCGTACTCCACCACATTCCACGCTACAGCCGGCACCACTGAAGTAGCGCTAAGAACAATTTTTGCGTGTATCGAAGGGTGGCATGCACACGCAAACATCCAGTGCCTTTGATATCGTTCCTACAAAAAAGGCCGCGGCCCAATCAATAATCAATCATAAAAACACCCCAGAAAAACCCACTGCGGGCGGGATAGATACAAATTTACACCATTCAAAATCCCGAATGCCGCCCGTTTACTGACAGATTGGCAGCGCATTAATATTCAACTTTTGATATATTTTGCCAAATGCATCTGACATCCGCCACCGCCCGCACCCCCTTTCTTTGTAATTTTCATACGCATTTCACACCGCTCAAACCCCTTTATTCACGCATCCCGCAAAACCCCGTATTTCCCACACTAGCATTTCTCCAAGTGTCCCCTTAACCTGCCCCGCATGATCCGATTTGCCGCCACCCGCTTGCTGTCCCTTGCGCTTAGTCTTTTGATGGCTTCCGTGGTGGTTTTCGCCGTGGTCGAAGTGATCCCCGGCGATCCGGCCTCTTATATGCTGGGCCTGAATGCCACCCCCGAAGCGGTCGAGGCTTTGCGCAATGAACTGGGCCTGAACGGGTCAATCTGGGCGCGCTATTTCGGCTGGGTTTCCGGTATGCTGGTGGGCGATTTCGGGCAATCCTACACCTACCGCGTGCCGGTCTCAGACCTGATTGCCCAACGCATCTGGGTATCGTTGCCGTTGGCAATGATCGCGCTGCTGATGTCCACCCTAATCGCCTTTCCGGTCGGTCTGATTGCCGCCGCGCGGCGTGGAAAATTCAGCGACTACAGCATTATGGGCATCACCCAATTAGGCATCGCCGTGCCGAATTTCTGGTTCGCCATGCTGCTGGTGCTGGTGTTCGCGATCAATCTGCACTGGTTCGGGGCCGGCGGTTTTCCGGGTTGGGAAAACGGCATCCTTGCCGGTCTAAAGGCGCTGACCTTGCCCGCCATTGCGCTGGCCCTGCCCCAAGCCTCGATCCTTGCCCGCGTGATGCGATCAAGCTTGCTGGAAACCCTGACGCAAGATTACATCCGGTCCGCCCGCGCCAAGGGTCTGACCCGCGCGCAGGCCCTGCGCCGCCACGCCCTGCGCAACGCGATGATTCCGGTGCTGACCATCATCGGGTTGCAGTTCTCGTTTCTGCTGGCCGGTGCCATCATTATCGAAAACGTGTTCTACCTGCCCGGCCTTGGGCAGTTGATTTACAAGGGCATCACCCAGCGCGATCTGGTGGTGGTGGAAAGCGTTGTGATGCTGCTGGTTTTCGCCGTGATCCTTGTGACTTTCCTTGTCGATCTGGCCTATGCCGCCGTTGATCCCCGTCTAAGGAAACATTGATGAGACTGCCTTTTCAACTGATCCTCGGGGCCTTGCTGACATCGTTTTTCGTCATCGCGGTGCTGGTGTCCTTTGTCTGGACCCCGCATGACGTCACCGTGCTGACCATTGCCGACAAACTGCAACCGCCATCGGAAAAATACTGGCTGGGCACCGACCATTTCGGGCGCGATTTGTTTTCAATGCTGATGGTCGGGGCGCGCACCTCGATTGCCGTGGCGATCGTCGCGGTGGGCATCGGCATGGGCATCGGCGTGCCGCTGGGCCTGATGGCGGCGGCCAACAAAGGCAGCCTGCTGGACGAGGTGATCATGCGCGGCAATGATCTGATCTTTGCCTTTCCCTCATTGGTCATCGCCATCCTGATCACTGCCGTTTTCGGCCCCTCGGCCCTGAACGCGATCCTTGCCATCGGCATTTTCAACATCCCCGTTTTCGCCCGTGTTTCCCGTGGCGCGGCGCTGTCGATCTGGACGCTGGACTACATCCTTGCCGCCCGCACCTTTGGCAAGGGCCGGGTGCGGATTTCGGCGGAACACATCCTGCCCAACATCGCCAACCTGCTGATTGTGCAGGGCACCATTCAATTTTCGCTGGGCATTCTGGCCGAAGCGGGCCTGTCATACGTTGGCCTTGGCGCACAGCCCCCCACCCCCAGCTGGGGCCGGATGCTGGCCGACGCGCAAACCCTGATTTACACCAAACCGATGTTGGCCTTCCTGCCCGGCATGGCAATTGTGTTTATGGTTCTGGGGCTGAACCTGATGGGCGACGGGTTGCGCGATCTGCTGGACCCACGGATCAGGAGGGAGCGTTGATATGATCTCCCTCAAGGATTTAAACCTGTCGATTCACCGCCTGCCAATCTTGAAGGATGTCAGTTTCGACATCGCACAGGGCCAGATTTTCGGACTGGTTGGCGAAAGCGGCTCGGGCAAATCCATGACCGCGCTGGCGCTGATGCAACTGCTGCCGCAAGGGTTCTCGGCCAGCGGTCAGGTAATGGTCGACGGCACCGATGTGCTGGCCCTGTCCGAGGCCGAAATGTGCGCCCTGCGCGGCAATGAAATCGGCATGATCTTTCAGGAACCGATGACGGCGCTGAACCCGGTACAGACCATCGGTGATCAGGTGGCCGAAACCCTGCTGATCCACGGCAAGGCCGACAAAGCAAAAGCCGCCAAAATCGCCCGCCACATGCTGAACCGTGTCGGCCTGCCCGAGGATAAATTCCCCTCCTCCCGCTATCCGCACGAACTGTCCGGCGGGCAACGCCAGCGGGTGTGCATCGCCATGGCGATTGCCCTGCGCCCCAAGCTGCTGATCGCCGATGAACCCACCACCGCGCTGGATGTGACCACACAGGCGCAAATTCTGGAGCTGTTGCAGGAACTGGTGGCAGAAGAGGATATGTCGCTGCTGCTGATCACCCACGATCTGGCCGTGGTCGCGGGCATGGCCGATTATGTAGCGGTGATGCGCAAAGGCGAAATCGTGGAGCAGGGGCAAACCGAACACCTGTTCAAAACCATGTCGCACCCCTACACACGGCAGTTGTTCGAGGCATCAAACCACCAGCCCGACCACGGCGCCGAAACGCAGGACACCGCGATCCTCGAGGTGAAAAACGCCATCCGCGAATACGCCGCCCCGCGCACCAAACTGTTCCACCGCCCGCCGCCATTTCGCGCGGTGGATAACGTCAGTTTCACCCTGAAACGCGGCGAAAGCCTGGGGCTGGTTGGCGAAAGCGGCTGTGGCAAATCCACCCTGACCCGCGCCATTCTGGGGCTGGATGCCTTGCAGGGCGGTGAAATCCGCCTGTCCGGCGAACCGGTGCTGGCCGGACAACACATGCCCACCCATCTGCGCCAAAAGGTGCAGGTGGTGTTTCAGGACCCCTACGGCAGCTTCAACCCGCGTCACAAGGTGCTGCGGCTGGTGATGGAGCCTTTCCACCTGACCACCCCGCCCGATAACGCCCGCGAACACGTGGCCGAGGCGCTGGAAACCGTCGGCATGCCTGCAGATGCGATGGATCGCTACATCCACGAATTTTCCGGCGGTCAGCGCCAGCGCATCGCCATCGCCCGCGCGCTGGTGCTGCACCCCGACCTGATCGTGCTGGACGAGGCTGTCTCGGCGCTGGATGTGTCGATCCGCGCACAGATTCTAGACCTGCTGGCCGACCTGCAAAAACGGCTGGGGCTGTCCTATCTATTCATCAGCCACGATTTGACCGTGGTGCAGGCCATCACCGATCGGGTGCTGGTGATGCAGCGGGGCAAAATCGTTGAAACAGGGCCGACAGAACAGGTGTTCACGACGCCCACCCACCCTTATACAAAACAACTGCTGGACGCCGCACCACAAATTCCTGCGGACTGGCAAACGAGGTAAATATCATGCTGAAAAACATCTGGTATCCCACCGACAAACTGTTCATCGGCGGCGAATGGGTTGCGCCTGCGGACGGAGAGGTCCTGCAATTGGAAAACCCTTCGGACGGTAGCCCACTGGCCCCCATCGCACGCGGCAAAGCGGCCGATATTGATGCGGCGGTTGCGGCAGCGCAGGCGGCAATGGACGGCGAATGGGGCCGCACCACGGCGCTGGAACGGGGCCGTATCCTGACGCGGATGGGGCAGTTGGTTTTGACCAAGGTCGAGGAGTTGGGCGTTATCGAGGCCCATGACGTTGGCAAACCCCTGACCCAAGCCCGCAACGATGCCATCGCAATGGCCCGTTATCTGGAATATTACGGTGGTGCGGCGGACAAGGTGCATGGCGAAACCATTCCCTATATGGACGGCTATACCGTTTACACCCTGCGCGAACCGCACGGGGTGACGGGGCATATCGTGCCGTGGAATTACCCGATGCAGATCATTGGCCGATCCGTCGGGGCGGCGTTGGCGATGGGCAACGCTTGCGTGCTGAAACCGGCGGAAGAGGCCTGTCTGACCGCGCTGGGTTTCGCCGCGATTGCCCAAGAGGCGGGCCTGCCCGCCGGGGCGCTGAACGTGGTGCCGGGGCTGGGGGAAGAGGCCGGCGCGGCCCTGTCCGGCCATACAGGTATCCAGCATATTTCCTTTACCGGCTCGGTCGGAGTGGGGAAACTGGTGCAGGCGGCAGCGGCGCAGAATGTGATTCCGGTGACGCTGGAACTGGGGGGGAAATCGCCGCAGGTGGTGTTTGATGACGCCGATCTGGACGCTGCCCTGCCGTTCCTTGTCGGGGCCTGCATCCAGAACGCCGGACAGACCTGTTCGGCAGCCTCGCGCGTGCTGATCCAGCGCGGGGTTTACGATAAACTGCTGGCGCGGATGGCAGACAGTTACAGCGGCATGATGGTGGGACCAGCGATGATGGACGCCAATGTCGGCCCGCTGATTTCGGCGCGGCAAAAGGAAATTGTCACAGGGTTTCTAGAGCAGGGCAAGGACCTGCGACTGGCTGCCCAGGGCAGCATTATCGAGGGCACGCCAGAAGGCGGGCATTATGTGGTGCCAACCCTGTTTGCCGATGTGCCACCGGATCATGCGCTGGCCCAGAACGAGATTTTCGGGCCGGTTCAGGTGGTGATCCCGTTTGAAGACGAAGCCGAAGCGATTGCCATTGCCAACGGCACCGAATTTGGGCTGGTGGCAAGTGTCTGGAGCCGCGATGGCGCACGGCAAATGCGCATGGCCAAAGCGCTGAAGGCCGGTCAGGTGTTCATCAACAATTACGGTGCGGGCGGCGGGGTTGAACTGCCCTTTGGCGGGGTCGGAAAATCCGGTCACGGGCGCGAAAAGGGGTTCGAGGCGCTATATGGATTTTCGGTTTTAAAAACGGTGGCTGCGTATCACGGATAACAAAACGCAGCCCCGTAAAACAAACGGGGCTGCGCCTTATGAACACCATCAATACTGGTTACAAATCTATCCGTGAGGGTTGGATCCGGTGGCCATCATCCAGTGATGATCCTGATGGTGCATGCCCATTGCCATAATGCCAAAAAAGCCGATTGCACGTAGTTTATCCATATCGTCTGCGGCGGTTGTGATGGTCAGAACCACACCGGTTTCGGATTTTTCGGGGCTGAAGGACCAATCTCCTGTCCCGTTCATAATCCCTGAATGGGCCAATGCCATCCGCTGAATGGACCCGATAGTTTTGCCCGTCCCTGTCACCACAAATTGAAACCCGTTTTCAACCTCGGTCGTTTGGACTTCGGCATCGGTAAACACCAGTTCCATATCAACCAGATGTTCGCGCAAGGCAGGGATGTTTACCTTGGACCAGTCGGTATTCGGGTCAGCCACAAGCGCCAGAACGATCTCTTCAATCGCGGCAAAGGCGGACTGGCCCTGCTCGGTTGCAGGATGCATTTCCATGCCGGTCGCCAAGGTTTCACCCTGGGCCATACCGGTGCCGTTCATCATCGCCTCGTGGTCCATCCCTGTATGGGTTTCCTGAGCAATGGTCTGATTTGGCAAAAGGGCCACAAGGCCCACAATTAATAGATGTTTCATTCGCGCGTTCCTGTTCCTGATTGATTTCCTGAATAGAGCTTGCCTGATAATTCCATTGCATGACATGATAGCAATCATGCCCCAGAGCTTTTTTGATCACCTACAACAGCTTCGTCATACCCGCCGCACCCTTGCGGCAGGAACGTTGCTGTTTGATCGCGATGATCCTGTGGCCTCGGTTTACAGGGTCGAAAGCGGCGAGGTGCATCTGTTGCGGCGACAGGCGGACGGGGCGGAATTTATCCTGCAACGGGCGCAGGAAGGGGGCCTTTTGGCCGAAGCGTCGATCACGTCCAAGGTTTACCATTGTGGGGCCGTTGTGGTTCGGCCATCGGTTTTGGCGGTGTTTTCGCGCGCGGATGTGCAGGCTTTGATTGCCCAAAATCAACAGGCCGCGACCGCCTTTGCCACCCATCTGGGGCGCGAAGTTCGAGAGGCGCGGATGCGGGCCGAAATATTGTCCCTGAAACGGGTTTCCGAGCGGTTGGATGCATGGCTGGTTTGGAATGATAATGCCTTGATAAACAAGGGGAAATGGCATCAGGTTGCCAAAGAGATCGGCGTGTCGCCCGAAGCATTGTACAGAGAGCTTGCGCGGCGCAGGTAAAGCGGGCAGATTGCGCATAACAGACACAAAACCCGGGGGTTATCCGATGCGATTAGAAGGAAAAACAGCGATTGTAACGGGGGCCGGCTCGGGCTTTGGCGCAGGCATTGCCCGCAAATTCGCAGCCGAAGGCGCACGGGTGATGGTGGCCGATATCAACATGGAGGGGGCCGAAGCTGTGGCTGCCGAAGTGGGTGGCATCGCACAGAAGGTGGATGTGGCCAATGGCGAGAGCGTGGCCGCTATGATCAAAGCCGCCCAAGAAGCCTTCGGCCAGATCGATATTCTGGTGAACAACGCAGGCATCACCCACATGCCCGGCCCGATGGAGCAGGTCAGCGAAGAGGATTTTGACCGCGTGTTGGCCGTGAATGCCAAATCGGTTTACCTGACTGCGCGCGAATTGGTGCCGCTGATGAAGGTGGCCAAGGCGGGGGTGATCCTGAATGTGGCCTCGACCGCAGGGGTTTCGCCGCGCCCGAACCTGAACTGGTATAATGCCTCAAAGGGCTGGATGATCACCGCAACGCGCACGATGGCGGTGGAACTGGCCCCCTTTGGCATACGGGTGAACGCGATCAATCCGGTGGCGGGTGATACGCCATTGTTGAAAACATTCATGGGCGAGGACACGCCGGAAATTCGGGCCAAGTTTTTGTCGACCATCCCGATCGGGCGCTTTTCCACCCCCGAGGATATGGGAAATGCGGCGGCCTTCCTGTGCTCGGACGAGGCCAGCATGATCACCGGCGTTGCAATGGAAGTTGACGGCGGGCGGTGCATTTAGGGGCAGTAAGCGGGGGTTTCACACCCCCGCACCCCCGTGAGGTATTTTTAAAAAGAAGAAGGGCAGAGAGATGAAACCGGGACCGCTTAATCTGATTACCGATGTGGCCGGATTGCGGGTGGGCAATGCGGCGGATGCGAAGGTAAAATCGGGGGCAACCGTGTTGGTTGGGGACGCCCCTTTTGTCGCTGCGGTTCATGTGATGGGGGGCGCGCCCGGCACACGGGAAACCGATTTACTGGCGCCTGACAAGGTGGTGCAGGAGGTGGATGCACTGGTTCTGTCCGGTGGATCGGCCTTCGGGTTGGATGCGGCCTCTGGTGTGGTGGATGGTTTACGTGCGCAAGGGCGCGGGTTTGAGATTGGCGGACAACACGTGCCAATTGTACCGGCGGCGATCCTGTTTGATTTGTTGAACGGTGGCGACAAGGATTGGGACGAGAACCCTTACAAGGGATTAGGCCACGCAGCACTGAAAGCCGCAGCGGTGGAGTTTCCTTTGGGCACGCACGGCGCTGGCGCGGGGGCAACTGTAACGGGGTTAAAAGGCGGGCTGGGGTCGGCCTCGGTCGTGCTGGAATGTGGCGTGACGGTTGGCGCCCTGGTGGCCGTGAATGCACAAGGGTCGGTGACGGTTGGCGACGGGCCGGAATTTTGGGCCGCACCCTTTGAAATGGGCGGCGAGTTTGGCGCGGGGGGGATGACGCAGGGCTATGATGCCGGCTATGAGCCACGCCCCGAGACCCAATTGCGCGAGAACACCACGCTAGCGATCATCGCCACCGATGCGGTGCTGACACAGGCACAAGCCACACGCATGGCCACCGCTGCGCATGACGGTATGGCGCGGGCAATCGTGCCCAGTCACACGCCCTATGACGGGGATCTGGTGTTTGGAATATCCACAGGGGTTCGACCACTGCCCGATCCGGCGTTCGACCCGATCCGTCTGGGCCATGCCGCCGCTGTTTGCCTAAGCCGCGCGATTGCCCGCGGGGTATACGAGGCCACGCCCGAGGGCGGGGACAGATGGCCGACGTGGCAGGAGAAGTTTGGGTAGAGGAGTCTTTACCCCTCTATCCTAATATCTGATCCTAGATATTTTGCTGATGCTTGGTAGTGCATTTTAAGTTTGCGCCCCAACGACCTTTGTCCATGTAGCCATAGCCCAGATTCACCAATCCCGCATACAGCCCTTCGCTGCAAACTTTTGCGTTGAATGCATCGCGTAGAGTATTCTGAACCTCGGCGTCTTCCGAGAGATTACCCGTGAAAGGTGCAGCACCTATCCGATTGATTTCAGCACCATATCCAGCGAGAAGATTGTCCCATTTGTAACGAATCTGATATTGTTTCCCATGCGAGCTGAACATGATGCTTTCAATCGCCCTTGATTCAACAACTTGTTCTCTTCCGGCTTGTTGACAGGCGGACAAACCTGCGGTGAATAGTGTGGCAACCGCGATTGATTTCATATATTTTATTTGGCTTTCTTTCTACTATTAGCTGCAATGCCATCAACTGATATATAGCCTCGGAAACACTGTAAAGACGTTCAGGATAACCCCGTTCTGATTGCTGCGGCAAGCAGTTAACATCAATGGAAATTCGCCAGCAACACCGCCGGAAAGGCCATCATGTTCACCCCGATATGTGACAGGG
>CAZIDQ010000019.1:6476-27559 GCA_964538015.1 uncultured Marinosulfonomonas sp. | reverse complement strand
GGCCCGTTAAGAATTCCGGTGGGCGTTGGGGGTGGAAGCCAGCGCGCCGCTGTTGATCAAGCATATAGGGGAATGTGGGCGAGTCTGCAAGGGGTGATTACTGTCCCCAAACTCACGTCACCTTGTAATACTCCCGATACCATTTCCACAAACTTCTCTGCCCCCGTGCGCACACCGGTTTTCGGCGCATACCCCATCAGCCGTTTCAGCAGGGCAATATCGGGCCAAGTGGCGGGCACATCGCCGGGCCGGATGTCCATAAAGTTCTTTTGCCATATATCGATCAGGCATTGGGATATCTTCGAACAGAATTTTGACATAGGTGAAATCGTGCGTCATTTTGCTTTTGGTTGTAGACGTCTATCGCTCCGTTCGCCTTATTGCCGTTACGATAGGAATTTCACACCGGGCAGGGTTTTGATCACTTCAAGGTCGTGTTCGTATATTTCTGTCAGGGCTTCGACGGTTTCAGCCAGCCAGCCGGGCATATCAATGGTTTCATCCACCGCCTCTTGCAAATAATACTTTTCAAGGAACGCTGCCCACGTCTGTTTGCGCTTTTTATCAGTCATTTCCGGGCGATCTGCCAGATACTTTTCTAATGCAGCAAACCCCTCTTCCGAGATAATTTCACGCAGGATATCCAACTCGCCATTCAAACGGATATCAGGCTCTAATCCGGCGATTCCACGCAAAACATCGGGCCAGACAATCGGTGTGTCCTCGTTTGCCCAAACGGTCAGCGGGCAATCTGGATTGGCCTTTTGAATGCGGCTGATCACATCGGACCAGCGCACCTGCGCCAGATCCGTGTTATCCATAAATTGTGCGTAGTCCTTTTCCTTTTGCGCCTTGAACGCAGCGGGGATAAAGACCGCCGGATTGGCCACCCCCAGAAAAAATTCGCACGGATTATCGGGGAACAGGTTTCGAATGGCCACTGTATTTTTGGCGGCGTTTTTGTAAAAAGCACTGCCATAAAACATCCATGCCGGCACACCCAGAAAACCACTGTTTGACATGATCAGGCGATTGATCTGTTCGTTCCCGATAATCGAGTTCAGCAGATTTTCCTGATCTACGACCGATGGCTTCTCGCCTTGCAGTTCCTTGACCATTTCCGTCACATGTGCACGATATTTTCGCGGGCGGCGCAGGAATATACCTTTTTCGGATAACAAGGGGGCGTCCTTGCGCAAAGACCACGTCACCTGTTCATTATCGGTGTAGGGGGCCCCCAGATGGTAGACAATTTGAATATCTGTACGCATTTATTTGGGTGGCCTACTCTGGTTCTTTACCTGACAGTGTATCATCTTTTCAAAGGATGCCTCAAGTCAGGGAAAGCACGCCTCGTTTAACTGTGATCGTTCGCAATTCTGGTCAGCATTTTCCTGAAAAACCCGTCATTGCGCCGCGCCAGCACATACCGGCAAACCCGGCGCGCCAATTCGGGGTGGCCGCGGTCCAGTGCCAGATTTGCCAATTCCCGCTGATAGCGCGGAAATTCATGGCGTTTGCGCAGCAGTTTATAGAACGACAGCTGGTCCAGTTCCCCCAGAATGGATTTGCGGGCGATTTCCTGCAAAATCCCCATCTGGTTTAACGATGATCCCAACCGGTGCCCCAGCAATGGACAACGCCAGTGGGTAACATTATCGCCGGTAAACCGCGCGGCATGGGCAGCGTCTGGGGCGACATAAGGGTCATACATCAGGTGCACATTGGTTGCACTTTGACTGCTGATTGATGCGTCGCCATAGGGGCCGGAAAAATCGCGGTTCCAGACCTTTTTATAACGCATTTCCCAAGGGACAATTTTCTTGTCCAGCGTCGATTGCGGGCTGATCACAAACACGGTCGATCCCTTGGTCGCCGCCGAATAGGCCGCCGCGCCATAGCCGCCCATCGAAGCGCCGTAGAAAACAACACGTTTGAATTGATCAAAGAAACCGCTGTCGCGCAGGCGGTCAAATTCGGCCACCACCGCATCATCGCGAAACCACGTCCAGCCGTTTGCCATGACACCCAGCATCGACCAGCCCTCGGATTCAATAAACGAAAACCCCCACGGGCGACGGTCATCGCGTTTGGTCATCGCGATATCAAGGTTGTCAAAGGTCACCACCAACGTATCGCCACGCGGGATATACAGAAACGAATGTTCGCCACAGTCGGTAAAGAACCCGTCCTTGCCCGCCAGCTCCGTGGCAATCTTTGACCATTCGCCCACTGGCTCGGTTCTGGGTTCAACCGACATCACCGCCAATGCCGCTTCATTACCGGTCGCAGGAACAAGCGTGTTGCAACCACCGTATTCCTTTAGAAATGGATAGGTGCCACTTCCCTTTTTAATGTCAATCACCAAACGCGAAAGCGGGTGCAGCGATTTATCCAGCAGCGGTTTGATAGGGTTGATTTTGTAACGGGTGCCAAAATTACCGATCGAGGCAATAACATCATAGGTTTTCAGCATCTTGCCTTTGGTCACCAGACGAACAGCGGATTTATCAACACCCCCCTGTTTCAATTCACCCAGATAGGCATCAATCCCCTGATCAGGTTCTATATAGTTTCCCGCAGAATCCATGCACAGCACGTCAATTTTGGTGCCGTACCGGTTATGCAACGCAATCGCCAGATCGGGCGCGCCACCGTTGATATCCGCAAGGCTTGCCACTTCGTCCAGATCCAGCGATTTCACGATGTCGGGCACATCAAACAATTCCGGTCCGGCTGGTTTTTTCGCAGCGGCAACCGGAACCGGCGTGATGCTGTGGCGTTTGCACAACTCGTCCGCATAAGACCCTTCGGCCAACACACCGCCGAACCGTTTTGCCAGAATATTACGGAATCGCCGCCCCCAGAAATGGATCGACAGCGTGTCTTCCTTGATCATCGCGCGAACATCTTCCACCCGACCCGGAATTAACAAATAGCGACCAGTGGAAAACGGCACTGGATAGATCACATGTTTGTCCTGTGAATACTTTATCTCGCCTGTGTCCGTCAAAAACCACGTCAACGCATCCGGTCCCCAAACCCCCCAGGGCATCAGCGATACATGCACCCCCTGACCGGCGTCCTTTAACGCCTGCAATTCGGCTTTTTTGCCATCCTTTAACCACGGCGGAATCGGGTATTCGTCGCTGGTGAACTTCAACATCGCCTTCAGGGTTTTGCTTGTCTTTGGCAGGCGCAGCACACCGTTGTTCACCTGTGGTTTCTTATCCGAGATCCAGCCGTGAAAATGCTTGCCGCGTTTAATGTCCCACGGCTGACAACAAAACGCATCGGTATCCGCCCAGATGTTATCGGTTTGTTGCAACATATGCAGGCGAAACACATCGGCATGATAGGCAGGGCTGCCGGTGTTGGCGTGGCGAATAATATTGTCCGACGGCAGCACATCATTGGCATCCGCCATCCGCACCCCTTTGGGCACGTTTTTAACCTTGTCATAAGTATAAAGCACCACCTCGTGCCCGTGATCCAGAAAGGATTTCAGACAGAGTTGCTCCATCCAGCCCAGTTCGGGACCAATCCAGAGCGTGCCAATTGTCGGGAGGGCCATGCGATTCCTCGATACTTCAAAACATCCAGCCAAGAGGCGGCTGACCTATGTTAACTGCTTTGTCTGCATTTGTGAAAATATCAATCGCGGCAAGGGGTTTGTCAACGAAAGCCCCCATTGTTTGCCCCGACTGTGGTTAATGCGCCGTTTCGCCATCTTCGACCGTGAAAAAGAAATCCTCATCGGGGTCTTTATCGGCAATTTCAGCCGGTATCACACCCGGTCCCTGCAGAAAAACATTGCGCCCGAATCTTGAGTGCATCCGTGACAGTTTTTCCAGCCTTGGATCGGTCAGTTCCTTGTAAAACGCGGCATAGCTGTCGCCTGCTTTCAGTTCCTTGATTTTGGCGCTGTGCTTTTTGATCGAGTAAGCGTGTGCAGCGGCGATATCGGGGTCGGCCATCAACCTGTCCAGTTCCGCCCGAACGGCCGGAATCATCCGCTGGATCGACCGTTCCTCAATCGCGTTGTTGTTCATTCGGAACCAGTAAACCAGCCCCTGATCCCGATCGACATGGTTCACCCGCCCGCGATCCCGCTTGACCAGAAAACTTTCGGCGGACCGCACGGCATAATGGTTCAACTGCACCAGATCATAGCCATATGTCGTCACGGTTGACCGCCAGCCATTGCGATACATTTCGCTGGGCATTGGTTTGCCCGACCCGTTGACCCAATTGATATCTTCCCACAACTGCGGCTTTAAACCCTTGGGGCGATGCACCCCCATCTTTTTGAAAATCCCGACATTGTGATACAGCGTCTTGAACCCCCACGCCTGATGCGGCTTGCGGATCAGCTCTTCGGCGCAGCGGGTAAATTGCTCGAGCAACAGATCATCCCTGAATTCACGCACATCGTTGTTGCCAAACAACCGCCACGTTAACGAAATCATGTTGGCATCGCCCACCGCTCGATACAGCGCATCCAGCGTGCCGTCGCCGCATTTGATGTCGATAAATTCATCCACATCCATACAGATCAGCCAATCTGCATTTTTCACCATCGGTTCATCATCGGCAGCCTGCAAAGCGGCGTGTTGCGGTTTCAGGCCGGAGTCGCGGAACGGGTTTTCACGGTGTTGCACCATTCCCTTTTCCTGCAACATCCGCAACATAGTGTCGGTGCCATCCGTGCAATCATTTGTATAGATCAGAAAATCCTGCACCCCGATCACACGGTGATAGGCCAGCCATTCCAGAATGAACGGCCCTTCGTTTTTCATGGTGGTGACAATGCAGGTATGAGTGTCGCCGATCTTGCGTTTTTCGGCATTTTCCTCGGGCGTGCGCACGGGTTTATGTTTGAATATTTTTTGCGACAGCGCCAGCAGGTTTTTATCTTCGATCAGGCTGGTTTTGGGCACAATCTTCGATACGGTTTCGGTTGGATGACGCAGCGCCATGCAGCGCAGATAGGGGGCGGTTTCATCCGGTGCAGATGGCGCACCCACCACGCGGATCAATCGCCAGACAGTATTCTCGTTGGCCACGGTGGGGGCAACACACCAGCGTTTACGTGTGCCTTTGGCATCAAACTGACGGCAAATATGGTCACCAAACCGCGCCGGTTGATTCGGGCGAATACGCCACGGATAAATCTGGTGACCATCCAGCTGGATACAGCCATGACTGGCCGCGACCGCACGGTCAAAAACATTTTTCCCCTTTGGAATTACCAGCAGATCATACAGTTCAATCGTCATCACTGCGCGGGCCGTATTCAGAAAACGGGCGCGGGCCAGTTCGAACAGTTGCAATTCTCCCAGCGGCGATGCCCACGGATCGGCAGGTGGAATTTCCATCCGGTCTTTGCCCGGCGCGCCGGGCGCGTTAAAGGGGTGTGCCTCGGGGGGCAGATCGGGTTTGCCCAGCGGCACGGGCGAATCCAGCAGCACAAGGCGTTTCAGCCCTTTGATTCTGACCGCTTTGTTTTTCAATTTGTTCGCATAGGATTTATCGCTGTCCGGCGCCGCACGATCCAGTATCAGTGCTGCGTTCATGCCGTGGTATTTGACGTGATAGGCCAGCCATTCCAGCGTGGTTTCCAGCGTTTCACCGTTGCGAATGGCAAAGCCCGTGTTCAACCCCTTGAACAGGTCGGTTTCCTGCGGGGTTGGCACAATTTCCATTTCCGTATCACCAATCGAAACCGAAATCGTTGCGCGCCCCGATTGGGTACAATTCAAAATCGGCGCGTCGCCCACGCTGCGTGTGCCGATAATTTCGGTGCCCTTACCGGCCTCAAACCGGTCTATCGGCGTGTTTGCCGCAAAGAACAACTGTGCGCCATCGGGCAGCGAGATTGCATCCAGCAGGGTGACATCGCCCACCTGTTGCACATTCAGGGTGCGTTTGTGGAACAGGTCGTTATCAACCATGGTTTTGCTGCGCCTTTATGATCCGGTTCACCTGTGTACGGGCCAGTGCAGCGTCGGGTGGCTGACTGTCGCCACACAGGGCTAGATGCCAGAACAGTTGGATATCCGCGCGGTTCCCCATCATTTCCTGAAAACGGGATTGGTGAAACCGACAAGCGGATTCATGCAGGTTAGAGACTGCTTTTATCTGCATCACCTCCTCCAGCTTTGCTACGGTGGCGGGTAGCATTTGGTGGATACTGGTGTCCTCAACCGTGTTGAAATTTCGCTCGGCCCAATAGCCCAGCCCGATTTCGCGCTCCATATGGTTGGGCAATCCGCGCGCGCGCTTGACCATAAAGGATTCGGCAGATCGCAGGGAATAGTGGTTTAGCTGCACCAGATCATTGCCAACCGGAACCCCGAACATATTGATGCGGGCGTCTTTTCTAGCAAACGCTTCGAGCAAAGGATTACCGCCACCATCGACCCAGTTCGGCACGCGGTCCTTTTGGCGTTTCGGGCGATGCACCCCCAGCTGTCGAAACGCGGAAGGGCGAAACAGCGATTTGAAGAAATGTGCTAGCGGCAGTTGAATATCAACAGGCGCTGCGCGGGTGAACTGGTGGAGCGTCAGATCATCCTGCATTTCGATCACGCCGGAATTTCCGAACAAGCGCCACGGCATCGCAACAGCATCCGTACCTTCGGGCAGACGCGCAACCAAATCGTGCAATGTGGCCAGTGGCGGGCGCAGGTTGATAAATTCGTCGCAATCCGTAACCAGAACCCAGTCAGCCGCCGCCACCAGCGGATGATCCCCCGCATGCTTCAGCGCCTGCCACTGCACGGTGCGTTTGCCGGTAGGTATTTGCCGGATATGCGTCACTAATCCGGCGTTTTGCAGTGTATCCATGATCAGATCAGTGCCATCGTCGCAATCATTGGTATAGATCAAAAAATGCCCGACCCCCGCCGCCAGATGGTGGGCGATCCATTCCAGGCAATGCGGCCCTTCGTTGCGCATGGATGTTACCGCAAGGATATTCACAAACTGCCCTTAATAGCCAATCACACACCCCATGATCAGCCTTTTAGCTGTCCTTGTCTACGAACATATCCTTGCGACCAATGGAAACATAGGCCTGAAAGCCGGCGCGCTTGGCGTCTTTGGCGCTGTAGACGTTGCGCAGATCAGCCATGCGAGGGGTATGCATCTTGCGGGCAATCCGTTTTAAATCCAGCGCACGGAATTCATTCCACTCGGTTAGAATTACCACTACATCGGCGTTATGTGCGGCCTTATAGGCATCCGTCACCCAATTTACGCCCGGCAGCAGATGTTCAGCCTCGCGGTGACCTTGGGGGTCAACTGCCCGCACTTTGGCGCCGCCGCCGACCATCGCCGGCACAATCGTAAGCGCAGGTGCATCGCGCATGTCATCAGTGTTTGGCTTGAATGTGACGCCCAGAATGGCAACCGTTTTGCCGTTAACCGAACCGCCACACAGATCCATCACCTTGTCGATCATCCGGCGTTTGATCTCGTCGTTCACCTTGATCACTGTTTCGGTGATCTGCATCGGCACCGCATGATCCTGCCCCATCCGCGCCAATGCGCTGGTGTCTTTGGGAAAACATGATCCGCCATAGCCGGGTCCGGCATGCAGGAATTTATCGCCAATCCGGCGATCCATACCCATCCCTTTGGCCACATCCTTGATGTCGGCGCCGGTGCGTTCGCACAGTGCCGCAATTTCATTGATAAAGGTAATTTTGGTCGCCAGAAACGCGTTGGCCGCATATTTGATCATTTCGGCCGATTCCAGATCGGTATAGACCACCGGAAAATCGCGCAGGGACAACGGGCGATAGATATCGTCCATCACATCTTTGGCGCGGTCGGACGACAGGCCCACAACCACACGGTCGGGCCGCATAAAATCGTCAATCGCAGCCCCTTCACGCAGGAATTCAGGGTTCGAGGCCACATCGAAGTCCGCATCCGGGTTGGTCTTGCGAATCACTTGTTTCACATGCCGGTTTGTACCCAGCGGCACGGTCGATTTTGTGACAACCACGGTATAGCCGGTCAGCGCATCGGCGATTTCTTCGGCAGCGGCATAAACATAGGTCAGATCAGCATGGCCATCGCCACGGCGCGTCGGTGTGCCAACGGCAATGAACACCGCATCGGCATCGGCCACCGCCGCTTTCAGATCACCGGTAAAGGACAACCGCCCGTCGCGAACATTTTTCGCCATCAGATCATCCAGACCCGGCTCGTAAATCGGCACCTCGCCGCGTTCCAGCATGGCAATTTTATCAGGGTCTTTATCGACACAAACAACATCATGCCCAAAGTCGGAAAAACAAACGCCAGACACCAGCCCGACATACCCTGTGCCAATCATCGCAATACGCATATTTAATCTCCTAAAGCTATGGCGTGTGGTACCGCATCCCGCTTAGGCACGACAAGGAAAATTGCAGGGCTATTGCCCCAAAATATCACCTTTGCGGCGCAGGCGGTTCATGGTGTGGACCAAAGCGGCGGTGATTTCGGGTTCGGACAGGGCATGGCCGGACACGGGAATCATTTGCAGATCGGCCTTGGGCATGCCCTGCGCCACGGTCCAGGCGGAAAGCGGCGGACAGATCATGTCATATCGTCCCTGCACGATGGTCGCGGGGATATGGGCAATTTTCGGCAGGTTTTGTTCGATCCAGCCATCATATTCCAGAAAACCGCCATTGACGAAATAGTGGTTCTCCAGCCGCGAAAAGGCCAGTGCGTATTCGGCGGGGGATTGGGCGGCAGGACCATTGCTGACAATCGTCGCCAGCGCATTTTCCCAAGCGGCCCACGCGCGGGCAAAACTGATTTCGGTGCTTCGATCACCACTAAACAGACGCTTGTTATAAGCGGCAATCAGATCGTTTTGCTCCGCATTAGGGACCATTTTTACAAAATCCTGCCACAGATCAGGCCAGAATGCACCAGCGCCGCCGCCGTAAAACCAGTCCAGCTCGCGCTGCGTCATCAGGAACACGCCGCGCAGCACTAGATGGGCCACGCGACTCGGATGGGTAATGGCATAGGTCAGGGCCAGCGTGGCCCCCCAACTACCGCCAAACACCAGCCAGCGATCAATATCCAGCGTTTTGCGGATCTGTTCAATATCGGCCACCAGATGCCATGTGGTATTATCCAGAACCGAGGCATGCGGGGTCGACCGCCCACACCCGCGCTGATCAAACAGGATAATCCGGTAAACCGCAGGGTCAAAATAGCGGCGCATCGCAGGGCTACAACCGCCACCGGGGCCGCCATGAAACACCACGACAGGCACACCATCGGGGTTGCCGCATTGCTCGACATAGATGCGGTGACCATCGCCCACATCCAGCATCCGCGTATCAAACGGTGCGATTTGCGCAAAAAGATAGTTAGCTGCGCTTTTTTGACCTGCGTTCCTGTCCATAAAAAGCCTATATAGGTTCGTGACAGCCCTAATTGAGCATATGGAGTTCAGAATGCAAGCCGCGCAGACAACAGTTGACCCCGCCGAAGTCGCCAAATTCGAGGCAATGGCGGCAGAATGGTGGGATTTGAACGGAAAGTTCAAGCCGTTGCATATGATGAATCCCTGTCGGCTCGGCTATATCACCCAACAGATTGCAACCCGGTTTGATCGTGATCTGATGGAGCCGGAACCCTTCAAAGGCTTGCGTTTGCTGGATATCGGCTGTGGTGGCGGTTTGCTGTCGGAACCGATGGCGCGACTGGGGGCCGATGTTGTGGGCGCGGATGCCGCCGAAGGCAACATTCCGGTGGCGCAGATCCATGCCGAGCAGCAAGGGCTGGACATCGACTATCGCCACACCACCGCCGAAGCGCTGGCAGAAGCAGGCGAGCAATTCGACGTGGTGCTGAATATGGAAGTGGTCGAGCATGTGGCCGATCCGCTGGCCTATCTGACCGCCTGTCAGCAATTGCTGAAAACGGATGGCTTGATGCTGTGCTCCACCATCAACCGTAATCCTAAAAGCTATATGGTAGCGATCATCGGGGCGGAACATATCATGCGCTGGCTGCCCAAAGGCACCCACGAATGGAACAAATTCATCACGCCGGATGAATTGGTGGAATTGATCAAAACCGCAGGGTTAGAGCCTGTTGACCGCACCGGTTTCGTCTTTAACCCGATTGCATGGTCGTGGTCGCTGTCGGATCGGGATTTGTCGGTGAACTATGTCACGGCCAGCGTAAAACGCTGATTGTCTTGCAATTAATTGCCTTTCAACGGTACGTTGCGAAAAACAAATTTTAGCAACAGGTCAAGCGGGCAATTATGAGTAAAGCAATTTCTGACACGCCAATCCCAAAAGGGATGATGGCACAGGCCCGTTGGGCCGCCGAACGCACCCCCGAAACCCGCAATCGCGCCGTCGATCTATACCGCGCTGTGGCCATCATGTTTGTGGTG
Organism: uncultured Marinosulfonomonas sp.; assembly: GCA_964538015.1. Taxonomy (GTDB): domain Bacteria; phylum Pseudomonadota; class Alphaproteobacteria; order Rhodobacterales; family Rhodobacteraceae; genus Profundibacter. The sequence goes on along the minus strand of CAZIDQ010000019.1, from coordinate 17,136 downwards.
CTGGGGCATTGGTTGCTGGTTGCGCCGGTGATCCGCAACGACGAAGTTACATTAACCATCCTGCTGGCCGAACAACGCTGGACCCAATACGCCACATGGCTGTTTCAGGTGATGCCGGTGTTTTTCTTTGTCGGCGGGTTTTCAAACCGGTTGTCTTGGGAATCGGCCAAACGGAATCCGGAAAAGAAACGCGTCTGGGCATCGACCCGATTGGCGCGGTTGTTGAAACCCACCTTACCGCTGGTGCTGGTCTGGGCCGTGGCCGCATATATCGCCGGACGCATGGGCGTTAACCGCGAGTTTATTGGCGCGGCCTCGCAGGCGGCCTTGGTGCCGGTGTGGTTTTTGGCCGTTTACATCATCATCACGGTGGTTGTCCCCATCACTTCGGCCGCGTGGGACAGGCTCGGCATGGCATCGGTCGCCATTCTGGCGCTGGGCGCGATTGCTGTGGATACAATCGCCTTTGGCTATGATCAGGGCTGGCTGCGCTGGGCGAACTACGGGTTTGTCTGGCTGGCTGTGCATCAGCTGGGTTATTGGTGGCAGGGCACCCACAGGGCCAAAACATGGGCCGTGGGATTCATCGTGCTGGGTCTGGTGTGGCTTTATGTGCTGATCGCCAAGCTGGGCTTTCCGATTGCGATGGTCAGTGTTCCAGGTGAGGAAATATCCAACACCCGCCCGCCGACCACTGCGATGCTAGCCGTCGGTAGTGTGCAAATCGGCACCATCCTGTTGCTGACTGCACCTGTGTCTAAATGGCTGCAAAACGTGCGGCCTTGGGCGTGGGTGATTGTGTTGAACCAGATGATCATGTCGATTTATCTGTGGCACCTGACCGCGATGATTGCCGTGGTTGGTATCGCCGTTTGGCTGGGTGGCCCCGGCCTGCGGGTTGAACCGGGCATTGGCCAATGGTGGATGATGCGCCCCGTCTGGGTGGCACTGTATATCGCAATGCTGATCCCGCTGGTGCTGATCTTCTTGCGGTTCGAATCCGGCAGCCGCGCCACAGAAAAGGGCCAGCCCGGCCCGTATCAGGCCATTCCAGGGGCATTTCTAACCTGTGGCGGCCTGATTATGATGGCGATGAACGGGATTTCGGCGGAAAATTTCATTGGTGTGAACTGGATTGCCGTTGGCTTGGTCATACTTGGGGTCGGGGTGGCTACCAAACGCTTCTAAATGCTTTCGTCCAATTGATCGCGTAATTCGCGCAGAACAGGCAGCGCACCGCGCACCTTTTCGGGGCCGATTTTCTCGACCACCTTGGCAATGATCGGTGTGATCGCATTCAGCGCAACCTCTCGCGCCACACGGCCCGAGGGGCTGATCGTCACATGTTTGCGCCGCGCGTCATCCCAGTCGGGGCGGATGTGGATATGGCCGGCCCATTCCAGTTTGTTCAGCGTGTTGGTCATTGCCCCGCGGGTGACGTGAAACGCCTTGGCCAGTTGCGCCGGGGATCGTTCGGCGTTCACATTTGCCAGATGGTTCAGCACCGAAAAATGCGAAAGCTCCATCCCCTTTGGCAGCGCCTTGGACAGGCGGTTGCGGGCCAGTTGGTCGGCCATGAAAATCTCGCTGAACAGGGCAACGGCAAGGGGGTCGTTTGTATCGCTCATTTCGGCCCCCTGAATTTACGGTCGTGAGACAACGACGGGATTTTGCGCCGTGCCGCGTCCACCTCGGCCAGATCAAAATCAACCAGCGTTAGACCCACATTTTCACCGCCATCCGCCAAAACCTCGCCCCAGGGCGACACGGCCAGCGAATGTCCATGCGTGCTGCGGGCGCGGCCTTTGGTGACGGGATGCGTGCCGCATTGGGCGGGGGCGAAAACATAGCAGCCGGTTTCGATCGCGCGGGCGCGCAACAGGGTTTCCCAATGGGCCTTGCCCGACACCGGCGAAAAGGCGGCGGGGCCGGTCAGGATTTTCGCGCCGTTCTGCGCCAATGTGCGGTGCAGATGCGGAAAACGCACGTCATAGCAGATAGTCATCCCCACCTTGCCGAAATCCGTATCGGCATTTACCGCACGATCACCGGGCCGGTAGCCGTCGGATTCGCGATAGGTTTCGGTTTTGCTGATCTCGACATCGAACATGTGGATTTTGTCATAACGCGCAACGATGTCACCCTTGGGCGAAATCATAAACGAGCGGTTGGCAAACCGCCCATCCGCACCACCGGTTTTCAGCCCCAGCGATCCGATCAACAACCAGACGCCCAGCGCCTCGGCCTCGGCCCGCAACGCGGCAAGGGTGGGATCATCGGCTTCGATACTTAGCACCTCTTGCTGATGCGCGCGGCTGTCGGACACACAGTTCGTCACCTCGGGCGTCAGCAAAAACTGCGCGCCCGCACTTGCGGCCTGCCGCATGAATTCGACCACCACCGGAATATTTTCCGATGGCTGATCAGACGAATTCAACTGGATTAGGGCCGCTTTCATGACCTATCCCGCCAACCACGTATCAAGCTTGCCTGCGCGTTCCAGCGCGTGCAGTTCATCGCAACCGCCAACATGTTTATCACCGATAAATATTTGCGGCACCGTATGGCCACCATTGGCCCGCGCCATCATTTCCTGACGCAACGCGGGATCGCGGCCAACATTGTATTCGCTAAATTCCACGCCTTTGTTTTTCAGCAGCCGTTTAGCCGCCACACAAAACCCGCAAAAGTTCGAGGTATAGATTTCTACTGTCTGCATATTCCCGTTCCCATAGTTTCGCCGAACTATAGGGATTTATGCATCCTTCGCAACGCGCGCCAGTGTCACGGTGTAAACATCTTTGGCACCGGCAGCCAAACAGGCCTCGGTGCAGGCTGCCAATGTGGCACCGGAAGTCATCACATCATCAACCAGCAGGATCGGGCGGCCTATCAGGCGATGGCGTCGCTTGGGGTTTACCCCGATAGAATCGGCCAGCATTTGAAAACGGGCATCGCGCCCCAGACCATCCAGCGACCGCGTGCGTTTTTTGCGGGTCAGCAGGTCGGGACAATCGGCCAGCCGCAATTGTTTCGCAAGGGCCAATGCCAAAAGGGCGGACTGGTTATAGCGGCGTTTCAGCAGACGCATCCAGTGCAGCGGCACCGGCGCAATCAGCATTTCGGGTTGCAGCAGCGGCGCAACCACCTGCGCCAGCCATGTTGCGGCAGGGTTGGCCAGATCCAGCCGGTCGCCGTGTTTCAACGCCAGCACCAGTTTGCGCCCGTTATCCTTATACAACAATGCCGAGCGCCCCCGCGCCCAAGGCCGCGCGATTGTCATGCAATCATCACACAAAATATCGCCGCCCGTATCTTCGCCCGGCAGCGGTGTGCCGCATTTGTCGCAAACCAGCCCGCCGATGAATGGCGTATCGCGCCAGCAGGGGCCGCACAGCGCGTCATCCCCTTCGACCAGATCGCGGCAGGATATGCATTGCGACGGGTAGATCAGTTGAAGTGCCGATTGCATTTCCTGTCAGTCCTCATACATTGCGCGGCAAATCCAAAGGATGTGCCACATGCAAAAGCCCCCGCCGCTAACCGACCGCGCCGCATTGTTGCGGTTTCGAGCGCGTGCCACAGGTTCCGCGATGTTCCTGCAGCAAGAGGCATTGTTCGAGATCAAGGAAAGACTGGAACAGGTTAACAGGACGTTTACGTCGATCGCAATTGTCACGCCTTTTCCGAAAATTTGGGAAGAATTTTCCGAAAATGCCCTGATTCTGCCGGATGACGAGGTTCTGGCGCTAGAGCCTGCCGCACATGATCTGGTGATTCACGCAATGGCGCTGCATTGGGCGAATGATCCGGTGGGGCAGTTGATTCAATGCCAGCGGGCGTTAAAACCGGACGGGTTGTTTCTGGGCGCGTGTTTTGGCGGGGAAACCCTGACCGAACTGCGCGTGGCGCTTGCCGAAGCTGAAGTGGCGCTGACCGGTGGCCTGTCGCCGCGCGTGTTACTGATGGGCGAAATCCGCGAATTAGGGGCGTTGTTACAACGGGCGGGGTTTGCTTTGCCGGTGGCCGATACCGATCTGCGCACGGTCAGCTATGGCGATATGTTCGCCCTGTTGCGAGACCTGCGCGGGATGGGCGAGGGCAACGCATTGGCCCAGCGCCGCAAGATATTCGCGCCGAGTGATCTGTTTGCCAAGGCCGCCGAAATTTACGCAGGCAATTTCGGACTGGACGAAGGGCGGATCAAAGCGACGTTTGAAATGATCTATCTGACGGGCTGGGCGCCGGACGAAAGCCAGCCAAAACCGCTGCGCCCCGGATCAGCCACCGCGCGGCTGGCGGATGCGTTGAATACGGATGAAATGCCCCTTCCGGACTCCGCGCCAAAGGGGCGCATTTGATATGCATGGCAGAACCGCTATGCCGGTGGGACCAACGAACAGGAAACCGCGATGACCAAGACGAATAAAGTGGGCGTTCTGATTGCCAACCTTGGCACGCCGGACGGGTATGACTACTGGTCCATGCGCCGCTACCTTGGCGAATTTCTGTCGGACAAGCGGGTGATCGATTATCCGGCGTGGAAATGGCAACCGCTGTTGCAACTGATCATCCTGTCCAAACGCCCGTTTTCATCGGGCAAGGCGTATCAATCCATCTGGAATCACGAGGCCGGAGAAAGCCCGCTGATGACCATCACCAAGGCGCAGGTTGGCAAGCTGAAAGCGGCTCTGACGCAGCGGTATGGCGATGATGTGGTGGTGGATTTCTGTATGCGTTACGGCAATCCGTCAACCAAATCCAAGGTGCAAGCATTACAGGACGCAGGCTGTGACCGCATCCTGTTTTTCCCGCTTTACCCGCAGCACGCCGGTGCCACCACCGCCACCGCGAATGACGCCTTTTTTCAGGCCATGTGCGCCGCAAAACCACAGCCACAGGCACGGCTGGTTCCGGCCTATTGCGGGGACGCGATGTATATCGACGCCTTGGCGCAATCGGTGGAAACGGCCTATGCGAAAATGGACAAACGGCCTGATCTGCTGGTGGTGTCCTACCACGGCATGCCCAAACGATACATCGAGGAGGGCGATCCATATCTGAAGGATTGCGAGCTAACCTCGAAACTGTTGCTGGAGCGGCTGGGCTGGGACAACACCGAAATGGTCACGACATTCCAGTCCCAATTCGGACCCGAGGAATGGCTGCAACCCTATACGGTAGAAGAAGTGGCGCGGCTGGCCAAAGCGGGCAAGAAAAACATCGCGGTCATCGCACCGGCATTTTCAGCCGATTGCATCGAAACGCTGGAAGAGATCAACGAGGAAATCGGCGACAGTTTCAAAGAGGCGGGCGGCGAGGTGTTTACCTACATCCCCTGCCTGAACGATGATGATGCCCATATCGCGGTGCTGGCAAAACTGGTGCAGGATAACTTGAACGGCTGGCTGGAATAGCGCATGAAAAAAGGCGGTGGGAAATACCACCGCCTTTTCTTTGAAACTGGTGTTTCGCTTGATTAGCTTGCAGCAGCGGCAACCATCAAAAGCAGCAGCAGCGGAACGATAATGCCACCAGCTGAAGAAGAAGTTGTTTCATCAACAATAACAACGTCGTCCATAACCGGAGGCTGGATGTTGCCAGCAAAAGCTGTGGAAGCGGCGACTGTCAGTGCAGCGGCAAGTGCGATCTTTTTCATAGTGTATTTCCTAACTCATCTTCGCATCCCGCCACACAGAATATGCGCCGGAACGTACCCAAGACTATAACTCGTGCGCGTGCTAAACGCCTGATTTGGCAGGATTGCAAGCCTGCAAGCTATTGTTCTGGTTTCAAGTTGGGGTTTAGAGTCAAATAAGCAACACTTGCGTGCCTACGGTACACAGCTCGAACAGTTCGGCGATGTGCCTGTTGTACAAACCAATACAGCCGTTCGACGACCGGCGCCCGATCTTGCGCGTGTCGTGGGTGCCGTGAATCCGGTAATACTGCCAACTTAGATACATCGCGTGCGTACCCAGAGGGTTCTCAGGGCCGGGCGGAATATAGTGCGGCCATTCCGGATTTCTTTTCAGCATCGATGACGTCGGGCGCCAATCGGGGCCAACTACCTTTTTGATAATGCTGGTTCGGCCACGACGTGTCAGATCATCGGTCATAGGCACGCTGGTAGGGTACAGTTTGTAGATCGACTCGTCCTCGGACCAGAAATGTAGCGCCCGCGAGGTCGTATCTACCAAAACCGCGCCTCTTTTCAGATTTGAGAAATATGGCCGCCACTGCAACGAGCGAAAGCTGGATATATTCCGGCGAACCGATCCCGAAAGGTTCGATTCCAGTTCGGTTGTTCCAGATTGCGCCAACGCTGGCGTGGCAAGTGCGCCCAGCGCGGCAGCCGAAGTGCCCAGAAAAAGGCGGCGATTCAGCCTGTCGTTTGGTTTGGTACTCATTTCTTACAACTCCAATTCATACGAATCCGTATTTTCGACGCCTATATATGGCGCGAAAGCCGCAGTCGCAAATCAAACAAGCGTTAACATGCCACATCACCCGAATGTGCGTTTGATCCGCAACGCTGTTCCCTATACAGACATTCGAAGCAACCAACAACATATGGCTTATTACATGTCCCGTTTGATTATACTTGCCTTTACGGCCCTGTTTGCCCTTTCTGCCTGCGAAACGGCTGGCCCGAAACTTGGCCCTGATGGCAAACCCTTACCGCGCGTTTACCGAATTTCAGCTGGTGGCACTGGAAAAATCCAGCTTCGGATGCGTGATTCCATCAATGCTTTGCGCAATGTCGCTGGCGTTGCCCCATACCAGCTTAATTCACAGCTAACATCCGCTGCCGCGACCCATTCGCGCGATATGTCGGTGCAAAATCGTCCGTGGCACTTTGGTTCTGACGGCTCGTCGCCGCTGGATCGGGTGAAACGCAGCGGATATCCCGGCGTGATGCTGGGGGAAAACATCTCGGAAACCTATGAAACCGAGCTGGAAACCCTAAGTGCATGGATGGCCAAACCCGATACCCGCACCGTTATTCTGGACCCGAACGCCAAAGATATGGGGTTTGCATGGCATCAGGATAAAAACGGCAAGATCTGGTGGACACTGGTTACAGGCGGATAATTTCCGCTTGCGCGCCTTAAGGGTAGATCAAAATAGGTGTGCCGTTTCTGACCATCGAATAGATGACGCGCATCTGCTTGTTTGAAACCGAAATGCACCCGGCGGTCCAGTCGGGGCGTTTCGGATCCCCCGGACGACGACCGCCATGGATAAAAATATCCCCGCCCGGTGGTTTACCCAGGGCGCGCGCCGCTACGCGATCAGACATGTTAGGATAGGAAATGCCGATCGACAGGTAAAACGCGCTATTCGGATTGCGCCGGTCAATCATATATTCACCCTCGGGGGTGCGCCCGTCACCTTCAAATGATTTATGGCCAGTAGGGGCAAATCCCAGATCGACATCATACATCTTTAGCGCCTTATCACCGTGCATCAGATACAGTTTGCGTTGTTCCTTGAAGATCAGAACGCGCGTTACTTCCGGCCCGTGATAAGTTTTGAATTTCGTTGTGCATGCACCCAGAGTCGCCACGACTGCAATCAGAATAAGTGTTTTGATAATACGCATTTTTGCCTGCTTTGCTCGAATTTTCGATAGCAATATAGCAAGTCAGCCATGCGGCAAACCTAAATTTTCATCCGATTCCCGTCACTTTAAGGTGAAAGCGGCGGCCATTTCGACATGGGTGGACCAGCGGAACTGATCAACCACCGTCACCGGCCCCATTTCATAGCCCGCCTGCATCAGGATTTTCGCATCACGGGCAAAGGTAACCGGATTGCAGGAAACCGCCGAAACCACCGGCACCTGTGCGGTGGCAATTTCCATCATCTGGTATTCGGCACCGGCGCGGGGCGGATCAATCACCACGGCGTCATAGCGTTTCAATTCGTCCGGCAGCAACGGGCGGCGAAACAGATCGCGGGCCTCGGTTGTGACGCGTTTCAAACCGGTTGCCATCCGCCAACCCTGATCCAGTGACTTCAGCATATCGGCTTCGCTTTCAACTGCGTGAACCTCGGCGTTTTCGGCCATCGGCAGGGCAAAGGTGCCGCAACCCGAAAATAGATCGGCAATATGTTTTGCGCCTGAAACAGTCTCTAACACGGCCGAAAGCAGGGTATTTTCACCCTCTTGTGTGGCCTGCAAAAATGATCCGGCAGGCGGATTCACCCGCGCCTTGCCAAAGGATTGATAGGGTGGCCTGATCTCGGCAATCATTTCGCCGTTCCATGTCAATCGCGCCAGCCCGTGTTCGCCCGCCATCGCGGCCAGCGTCATAAACATCTGCCCTTCCAGTGGCTTTGCGCCCTCGACGGACACATCCACACCGACATCAGAACGCGTCACGGTCAGGCGCACCTCGCCCTTGCGCGAGGCGCCAAAGACCGTCAGCGCCCGCAGGGCCGGAGCCGCGGCCAACAGATCTGGGTGCAGCAACTGGCAATCCGGAATTTCGGTGATCACATCGGATGCCCGCGCATGAAACCCGACCAGCGCGTCCTTTTTCGTGCGTCGTCCGGTAAACACCGCCCGGCGCCGCGCACGGGGCGCGGAAGTGTGAACCGGAAGCATTTCGGCGGCAATATCCTGTGCCGCCAGCGCCGTGCGCACCACGTCCTGCTTCCATCCAGCAACAAAATCATCCGAGGCATGTTGCAACGCGCAGCCCCCGCAGGCTTTGTAATGCCGACAGGGTGCTGCAACGCGGTTGGGCGAAGGGGTGACAATTTTCGGCACCCCAATCCGACCCTCGACAATCTCGCCGTCAATTTCTTCGCCGGGCAGGGTGCGGGGGGCAAAAACCGGCCCTTCGGCAATGCCGTCGCCATGATGGCCCAGACGTGTGATGGTAACGGTCATGTGCTTTGGTCCTTTGATTTGCCCAGCAACTGCTCTTTGCCCAAAGCAAAGCCCGAAGCAAGCCATTTACGTTCCAGCTCCTTTAGTTTCTCGCCCAGCGCCGCGCCCTGATAGGCCGGCATCAGATCAGCCGCTTTGATCGGGAACTGCGCGGCGGCACCTGCTTTGGCCTGTTCAAACGCGGTTTCATCCAGCGGGGTTTCCATCAGGACCGTGCGCAACAGGATAACGTCCCGCGCCATATCGGCCCCCAGATAATAGCCCAGCGCGGCGGGATTTTGCGAACTGCCAATCCCCTCGCGCAATTGCGCCAGTTGTTTTGCCTCGGCATTAGACAGGCGCAACAGGGTTTTTACGCTTTCTCCGCCCAACACGGCCAACCGGCGGATTGGATCAGGCGGCATGCCGGTTTGCTGTTCCAGATGCACCAGAACCGGCAGATATTTCGCATCCGCCCCCGGTAGAATAGCGTTCAAAACCCCGCTTGCCCCCATCGACGCCGTACTTGGCGCGGGATCAGCAGCGGCCAGCAGTTTCTTAACCTCGGAACCGATGCGTTCCTTTGAAAGTGTCTCTAACCCTGCCAAATTCGCCGCACATGCAGCCAACCCTTCGGCATCCAGCCCTGCATTTACATCGCCATACCACGCGTGAAACCGGAAAAACCGCAAGATTCGCAGATAGTCTTCTTTGATCCGCCGATCCGCATCTTCGATAAACCGCAGACGGCGTGCCAGCAGATCGGGCAACCCGTTCAGTGGGTCCACAACCACGCCTTGCGGGTCCGCATAAAGCGCGTTCATGGTGAAATCGCGACGCAGGGCATCGTCGGTGATGCTGTCGGCAAAATCCACCACAGCGCGGCGACCATCGGTTTCGACATCACGTCGATAGGTGGTAATCTCAAACGGGGTGCCACCGACAACCACCGTCACCGTGCCATGATCAACCCCCGTTGGCACCGATTTCAGGCCCGCCGCTGTGGCCAGTTCAATCACACGATCCGGCCGCGCGTTGGTAGAAATATCGATGTCATTCACCGGCACATCCAGCAGCGCATTGCGCACGCAACCGCCGACGAAATAACATTCATACCCCGCCCCCGTCAGCATGTCGCAAACCTGTTGCGTGTGCGGGTCGGTGATCCAACCGGCTGTGATCTGTGTCATGGGTTCATCCCTTCGGCCAATGCCCGCAGTATCCGCGCGGTGGCACCCCAGATGTAATAGGGGCCATAGGGCACAGTGTAATACGCGCGCCGATGTCCGCGCCAGCGGCGGCCCTGAACGGAAAACCGCGCCGGATTGGTAACGTGGGACAGGGGAACGGTGAACACCTCGGCCACTTCGTTATGGTCGGGGGTCGGGGTAAATGTGGCTCTAATCAGGCCCAAAACAGGGGTAACGGTAAAATTGGTCACCGTTTCATGGGTCGGCATGCTACCCAGAATTTCGACGTTTTGCGGCGGCAGGCCGATTTCCTCGTCGGCTTCGCGCAGGGCGGTTTGTTCAAGGCTGCTGTCCGCCTCTTCCTGCTTACCGCCGGGAAAGGAAATTTGCCCCGCATGGTGTTTAAGATGCGAGGCGCGTTTTGTCAGCACAACATGCATTTCCCCGCCCACTTGTTGCAACGCCACCAGAACGGCAGCGGGGCGCAGGGTGCGCATCGGGTCAAGCTGCGTGTCGGGGCTCAGGTCAAAATCGCTTGACCCCTGATGCAACCTGCCCAGCGCGGCGGTTATTTTTGCGCGGGTTTCAT
>CAZIDQ010000019.1:0-6376 GCA_964538015.1 uncultured Marinosulfonomonas sp. | reverse complement strand
CTTGACCCCTGATGCAACCTGCCCAGCGCGGCGGTTATTTTTGCGCGGGTTTCATTCGGCATCATCGGCAGGCTCGGTTGCCTCGAACCCCAGCGTTTTTGGGTTCATCACGTAATGCTTGCCGCAGAACTGGCAATCGGCAGTCACCACGCCGTCATCAGTTGTCATATGCGCGATGTCCTTGGCCGAGTAGATCGACAGGCTCTGCCGGACCTTGGCGGGGGAACAGGTGCAGCCAAATTCCGCCTTTTGCGGATCGAAAATGCGCGGCTGCTCCTCGTGAAACAGACGCAACAACAGATCGGTGGGGGCGACAGAGGGGCCGATCAGCTCCAGTTCCTCGACCGTGTCCAGCAGGATGTTGGTGCGGGCCCAGTTTTCGGCATCATCCTCGTCCGATGTTGGCGTGTAATCGGCGCCGACCATCAAAGGCGAGGCATTGGGCATATGTTGCAGCATAATGCCACCGGCCAACCAGCGTTCATCTGCACCGGGGGTTTGCGAGCGGCCAAAGGCCAGTTCAAATCTCGTCGGGATTTGTTCGGATTGCTCGAAATAGGTTTCGGCGCAATCGGAAAGCGATTTTTTGTCCAGCGGCGTGACGCCCTGATAGGGTTCGGTGCCTTCGCCCTGATCAATCAGGATCGCAAAATAGCCTTTGCCGATTTGCGAGAACGCGGGTTGAGCCGCATTCAGCCGATCCGCGTCAAAACTGGCATAGGCACGGATGCGGGCGGGTGCGCCTTCTTTCTCCGGCGCGTAATAATCAGCGGCAAGGATACGGGCAGGGCCATCGCCGCGCACCTGAATCGACAGTTTCCAGCGCAGTTTTATCGTCGGGCCAATCAGCGCGGTCAGCAGGGCGACCTCGGCAATCAAGGCTTCGATTTGCGGCGGATAATTGTGTTGCGCCAGCACCTGTTCCAGCACACCATCCAGACGGGCAACGCGGCCACGGATGTTGGCGCGGTCCAGTTGGAACGGCAGGATGGTGTCATCCCATGCGATTTGCGCGGTCTTTGTCATATCATTCGTCCTTTGACGTTCCATTTTGGCATAGCGCGGCTGATGCGGCAGGGCAACCTGACAGGTTTTTGCGATTGTGGTTGATTCCACGCCTTAGCGGTTTCACAACAGATGGGTATTGAGGGAGTGGATGAAAAGATGATCCGGCGATTTGGTGAACCAGTGGTGGCGGGAAAACGCTATGTGATGCGGCCCGGGGCCTACGCGATTTTGCCCTTGGGGCGAAACCTGCTGTTGACCCATCAGGAGGAACCGACACCGGAATTCCAACTGCCCGGTGGCGGAATTGATCCGGGGGAATCCGCCATTCAGGCGCTACACCGCGAGGTGGGTGAGGAAACCGGCTGGCGGATCGCTGCGCCGCGTAAACTGGGCGTGTTTCGACGGTTTACCTATATGCCCGAGTACGACCTGTGGGCAGAGAAATTGTGCCATATTTACACCGCGCGCCCCGTGCGGGCATTGGGGCCGCCGAGCGAGGCGGGGCATATGGCGGTGTGGATGAAACCGATTGAGGCCGTAAACCGGCTGGCGAACGAGGGGGATCGGTATTTTGTGGAACAATTGTTCGGTTAGGTACCATTAAACTCCAGTAGCACCGCTGAAATATCATCAGGGAAATCCTGATCCCCCGCATATTGGGTCAGATCCCACATCAAAGCCTCGAGAAAATGATTGCCGCGCACATTTGCATTGCGGTTCAACAAATCGATAACGCCGTCTTCTTCCACCATCGCGCCTGTTTCGTCCGGACATTCGGTTATTCCGTCCGACATCAGTAGTAACCTGTCCCCCGCATTCAGGTTCATCTGGAAATCCTCGAAATCTGCCCCCGGGATCAGCCCCACTGGCAGACCGCCGGTGCCGCAAAATTCCACCGTTCCATCTGCCCGCTGAATGGCCGGATGCGGATGACCTGCCTGTGTGGCTGTCACCACGCCTGTGGTCAGGTCGATATGCGCCAAAAGCAGGGTGAAATAATGCTCGGTCTCCATTTCTTCTAGCACAATGCGGTTCAGATGTTCGGTCACTGCCGCCGGACTACGGGCGGTGTACCCGCCATTATCATCCTGCTTTAGCGCCAAATTCTGATCCGGCGTTGCGCCCGACAAAAACCCCGCCAAACGTGCCGTCATCAGGGCCGATGTAATACCGTGGCCGGAAACGTCGATTGAATACAGACCAATTTGTGTGTCGCTCACCGGAAAGAACCCCACCAGATCACCGCCCACATGTCCGCTGGAACGCAGCAACAGCGAAACCTCGGCCGTGCCGAAATCGCGATAGCGTTCCTTGACCAGCGATTGCTGCAGTTTCTTTGCCTCGATCAGATCGCGGTCGATGATGTCATAAAGGCACTGAATTTCCGCCAGCGCATCAGTGACCAGCCGGTTCTTTTCCGTTAGTTCACGCTGCATTTTTTGCAGGCGTTCACCGGCGCGGATGCGCGCGCGCAATTCACTGGCGTTAACCGGTTTGGTCAGAAAATCATCCGCACCAACATCCAGCCCGTGCGCGACTTCGTCCTTTTCGCTTTTGGAGGTCAGAAGGATGAAATACCCGTAATTATCGCGCACCAACTCGCGAAAAGCGATGCAAAACTCCAGCCCGTTCATCCCCGGCATCATCCAGTCGCTAAGGATCAGATCCAGTTGCTCGCGCTTGCAGATTTCCAGTGCCGCGTGCCCCGAATCCGCCTCAAGCACCTCATAACCCCAGCGTTTCAGGGACGAGGAAAGAATCCGGCGCTGCACACGACTGTCATCGACAACCAAAACCCGTTTGACCGCCTCTTCCAGTTCAAGGTCCGCCTCGAATTGATGCATGGTTTTTACCGCAGCCGAATCAGCCATTTCATATGCCTTAAGCAGGGGAATCCCTTCCTTTGAGCGCCCGTTGTGGCAGCAATCCTTTAAAGGCATGTGAATCTTAAAATTTGAATGATCTAGGCGGTGACAGGTTACCTGCTGTTAAGCCTGCCAGCAGTATCAATATGCAGATTCGGGTTATTCAGGAGTTGCACTTTGATCAGTTGGGAGCGGGTAAATGAATTGCGCGATGAAGTCGGGATCGAGGATTTCCGCGAAGTGGTCGCAATGTTTCTGGAAGAGGTCGAGGATACGATGGTGCGAATGATCGCATTGCCAGACCTGTCGCGACTGGAAGAAGATATGCATTTCTTAAAAGGTAGCGCGTTAAATCTGGGTTTTTTGCAATTTTCAGATTTATGTCAAGCCGGAGAAAAAGCGGCAGCTGGCGGGCAAGCCGACGCGGTTGATCTGGATGAAATATTCGAGGTTTACGCGGCCTCGAAATCGGTTTTCAGCAAGAAATTCGGCTGTATGAAAGCGGCTTAAATTACAAACTCGGCTACTGTTTCATCATTGGTGATGTCGCTAAAGGTAAATCCGGCCTTGTCCATTTCCTTGAACAGGCGGGCAAAATTTCCAGCATCATCAGTTTCGATCCCGATCAGGACCGAACCGAAGTTCCGCGCCGATTTCTTCATGTATTCGAATCGCGCGATATTGTCATGCGGGCCAAGGATCGACAGAAAATCCTTTAGCGCTCCTGGGCGTTGTGGCAGGCGCAGGATAAAATATTTCTTCAGACCCAGATAACGCTGGGCGCGTTCCTTGACCTCGGGCAGACGTTCGAAATCAAAATTGCCACCAGAGGTCACGCAAATCACAGTTTTCCCTTTGATCTGATCGGCCAATTCAGGCAGGGCATCCACCGACAACGCGCCGGCAGGTTCCAGAACAATGCCCTCGACATTCAGCATTTCCACCATCGTGGTGCAAATCCGGTCCTCGGGGGCCAACAGGATATTATCGGCGGGGATGTCTTTTAGAACCTTGAAGTTTTCTTCGCCTATGCGGGCCACGGCGGCGCCGTCGACAAAACTGTCGACCTTGTTCAGCGTCACGGGTTTACCGGCAGCAATCGCGGCCGTCAGGCTGGGACCGCCCGCAGGTTCAATATAACGAATTTCGGTATCCGGTGCCTGTTCGGACAGATAGGATTTTACCCCCGACGACAACCCGCCACCGCCCACCGGCAACACCACCATATCCGGCGCGCAGCCCAGTTGTTCCAGCATTTCCACCGCAACCGAGGCCTGACCCTCGATCACATCCACATCATCGAAGGGCGGCAGAAAATGCGCGCCCACCTCGTCGCAATAGGCGCGGGCCGAGGCCAGCGTGTCATCAAAATAGTCACCAACCAATTTGATTTCGATGTTGTCACCGCCAAAAATTCGGGTCTTGTTCACCTTTTGCTGTGGCGTGGTGACGGGCATGAAAATCACCCCTTTCACCCCGAAATGGCGGCAAACAAAGGCCACCCCCTGCGCATGGTTCCCCGCACTGGCACAAACGAAAACGTCCTGATGATCGACCACCTTGCGCATCGCATTCAGCGCCCCGCGGATTTTATAGGAGCGCACCGGAGACAGATCCTCGCGCTTTAGCCAAATTTCGGCACCATAATGGGCCGACAGATGATCATTGCGCTGCAACGGAGTCGAATCAAACAAGGTGCGCATCGCCGCAGTGGCTGTTCGGGCGTGCTTGGTAAAACTGCTCATATCTCGCGCCCCTCGATATAGATTCCATATAGCGTGGTCAGGATGCTGACACCCAACAACATAACAATCCAGCCCAGCACAAATTCATAGGCGATATTGATGGCAGAGGTCGGATCAGGGTTTAGCATGCTCGGGATTTGCACCAATTGGGTAAAGATAACGATGATAACCGCCAACCCCAGTATCGCACCCGACGCGGGCGCCGTTTTTACCCATGCTTCTTTAAATGTAATCGGCTTGGCCAAGGCCGCGCCCGGCAATACGGCACTGAACCGGTATGAAAAATACAGGATCGATATTCCAAGCATTGCGCGGAAAACAAGATCCAGATTCGTTAACCCAATAACCTGCGCAATGATCCCGAGCACCAGACCGGCAACCAACAAAGTACCGGTGTAGACAACCAACAGAATTAACCCCAGTTGAACAGTTTTTCCAAAATAAGCCATAATTTCGCTCGGGTGGAATTTAGGAACAAGCGCCGAAGTGGTTTCATTGCGCAAAATATACCTGTGCCACATCACCGCGATCCAAAGACTGGTTATCAGAAAAATACCGCCCATCAGAATCATTGATCCCGCAAATCCGGCGGGGATGATTGGCGGAACCTTTGCCGGATCGGGGTCTTGGGAAAACTTGACCAACGCCTGCAAAACCTCTCCGTAGGTCAGCATGAAGTAGGAAACGACAACGAATTGAATGATATACAGCACAGCCGACACTTTTAGCGCGGCAACCAGATTATCAAAGATCATTCGCAAAGAGTGGGTGAAAATTTTCCAGCTTTGCATCGGGCGCTCCTAATCACATGAATCTTTTGTTGATACCCACCGCGATCATGGCCGGTCAACCGCACATGGCTTGCCCTTTGGCCGAAATGGGGATAATCGCCAATAAAACCCGATGGATGTTGGAGAAAAACATGTCTGCGCCTAAAAAAGTTGTGCTGGCCTATTCCGGTGGCCTTGATACTTCGATCATTTTGAAGTGGCTGGAAATCGAATATGGCTGCGAGGTCGTCACCTTTACCGCCGATCTGGGGCAGGGCGAGGAGCTGGAGCCGGCCCGCAAAAAGGCCGAGCTGCTGGGCGTGAAACCCGAAAACATCCATATCGAAGACCTGCGCGAGGAATTTGTGCGCGATTTCGTTTTCCCGATGTTCCGCGCCAATGCGCAATACGAGGGGCTGTATCTGCTGGGCACATCCATCGCACGGCCGCTGATCTCTAAACGGCTGGTAGAAATCGCCGCCGAATGCGGGGCCGATGCAGTTTCCCACGGGGCGACCGGCAAGGGCAATGATCAGGTGCGGTTTGAACTGGCCGCCTATGCGCTGAACCCCGAAATCAAAGTAATCGCGCCGTGGCGGGAATGGGATTTGTCCAGCCGCACCCGTCTGCTGGAATTCGCCGAGGCGCACCAGATTCCAATCGCCAAAGACAAACGCGGCGAGGCCCCGTTCAGCGTGGATGCCAACCTGCTGCACACATCTTCCGAGGGCAAAGTGCTGGAAGATCCGGCCCAACCCGCCCCCGATTACGTTTATCAGCGCACTGTTAATCCCGAAGACGCGCCGGACACGCCGGAATTTATCGAGATCACCTATGAAAAGGGTGACCCCGTTGCACTGGACGGCAAGCCCCTGACGCCTGCCGAAATGCTGACCGCGCTGAACGCGTTGGGCGGCAAACACGGCATTGGCCGTCTTGATCTGGTCGAAGGCCGGTTCGTCGGCATGAAATCACGCGGGATTTACGA
>CAZIDQ010000018.1:0-27569 GCA_964538015.1 uncultured Marinosulfonomonas sp. | reverse complement strand
CATCGCGCGGTCTATGGCGCGTTTACAGAAACAGAAATACGGCAAGGTCGATCTGACGGTGACCGCGCTTGAGGATCTGCAACACTTTATGGCCGATCCCGAAGAGGTGAAGGAAGCCGGTGAAGAGGGTATCGAGATTTTTGATGCTCGCGGTCCGCAGGAAATCGTCCTGACCAAGGGTGGCAAACTAAGTGGTTTGCGCACATGGAAAGTGATTTCCATCTTTGACGATCAGGGCCGCTTTGCCCCCAGCTATGACGAAGCAGACGAAATGCTGCACAAGGCCGATATGGTGATCGAGGCCATCGGGCAGGCATCCGATGTTGAACTTCTGGGCAAGGACCTGACCGAGGCGCTTGACTGGATGCGTGGCCGTTTGTCGGTGGATGCGGATGGCCGCACCTCGCAAAGCTGGTTGTGGGCGGCGGGTGACTGCGTGCATGGGCCGGATATTATCCACGCTGTGGCCGATGGCCATGTGGTGGCTGACAGTATTAACGCCGCGCTGAACGAACAGGAGGAAAACGATGCCAAGGATTGAGAAATTCGACAAGCTGCACCATCACGCCAGCCTTCAGGAATTCATTGATCTGGCGATGGAGTTCGAACAGGTCGCGCATGATTTCTATACCGATCTGTTACCCAAAATCAGCAAGCACATCCGCTATATCGTGCACGAGCTGATCCGCGAGGAAGAAGCCCATATCGCCAAATTGCAGGAGTTGGCCAATCGTCGCGACATCGAAGGCGCACTGCAGACCGAGATGGAAAACATGACGGTGGATCGCAAGTTTTATGACGGTATCCACCTGCCGGAACTGGGTGAATCCCCGGATGATCAAAGCATCCTGCAATACGCGATGATGCGGGAATTTATCGCCATGGTGCAATATAGCGAGCTGGCCGAAAAATCACCGCCCGGGCCGGTGCGCGACCTGTTTCAGTTCATGGCGAACGAGGAGATCAAGCACAAGAACGACCTTGAAGCGCTGTATTACCAGATTATCCACAGCGGCGGGGTATAGCGGCTACAAGGTAAAATCTGCCGGAATGCTGTGATTGACCACGATTTGGCCGTTGGGCAGATCATTCCCCTCGACCTTGCGCTGCGATTCCTTATCGCTGCACCCCAGATTTTGCCAGCGGCGGATCAAACGCGCGCGCAGGATTCTGGGCGGTGTTTTGATCATGACCGTGATATCGAAAAATGTGGCCAACTGGTTCCAGATGGGGTAATCCAGCAGCAGATAATTGCCCTCGACCACGATGATATCCTGATTGCTTTGGATCAGCCGCGCGCCCGCACGGGCGGTTTCTATGCTGCGATCAAACACGGGTACCGCAACGGTCTTATCGTTGTTTTTTTGCAAGCGGACGAGTGTGTGGATCAGCCCGTCTACATCAAACGTGTCCGGCGCGCCTTTGTGTTGTAGTCGGTTCAACTGTTGTAAAACGCGATTGTCGTAGTGATAGCCGTCCATTTCCAACAGGCCTGCACGGGTTAGGGACGGGGTGTTCAACCGCTTGATCAACTTGCGGGCAACCGTGGATTTTCCTGACCCCGGCGCGCCGGCAATCGCAACGATAATGCGCTTGCCTGCAGGGTGCTTTTGAAGTGTTGCAACCAATGCGTCCAGATCGGGTTTTTGCGGCATGGTTCAGGTGTTCGGGCCAAAGTCGGTGTCCGGCGGGGGTTTTGCGCCGGTCATAAAGGCAACCGCATCAGACATTGTGTATTCTTTCGGATCAATCACGCACAGGCGTTTACCCAGCCGGTGGATGTGAATCCGGTCGGCCACCTCGAACACTTGCGGCATGTTATGGCTGATCAGGATGATCGGGATGCCGCGGGATTTCACATCAAGGATCAGCTCCAGCACCCGTCGCGATTCCTTGACCCCAAGTGCTGCGGTGGGTTCGTCCAGTATGATCACCTTGGAGCCAAACGCCGCCGCCCGCGCCACAGCCACGCCTTGGCGCTGACCACCCGACAGGGTTTCTACGGTCTGTTTGATGTTCTGGATGGTCATCAACCCCAGTTCGGTCAGCTTGTCACGGGCCAGTTGCTCCATCTTGGCACGGTCCAACTGGCGCAGCACTGTGCCCCGAAACCCCGGTTTGCGCAGTTCGCGGCCCATGAACATATTGTCGGCAATCGATAGGGCAGGGGACATGGCAAGCGTTTGGTAAACCGTCTCGATCCCGACATTGCGCGCATCAATTGGCGAGGTGAAGGATGTCTTTTCGCCTTCCAGAAAAATATCACCTTCGTCCGGGATCAGGGCGCCGCAAATCGCTTTGATCAGGGTGGTTTTACCGGCGCCATTGTCACCGATCACCGCCAGAATTTCACCGGGGTACAGGTCAAAGTCGCAGTGGTCCAATGCGGTCACGCGACCATAGCGTTTCACCAGATTGCGGGCTGTTAAAATAGGGTCCATTATGCCGACGCCTTTCTGATCCATTGGTCCAGCGCCACCGCTGCGATGATCAACACGCCGATCAACAGGAAGGTCCATTGCGCGTCCGCCCCAAGCAGGCGCAGGCCAAGGGTGAACACCCCGACAATCAACGCGCCAAACAACATTCCCATGATCGAGCCGCGTCCGCCAAACAGCGAAATCCCGCCAATCACCACCGCTGTGATGCTTTCGATATTGGCCGATTGCCCCGATGTTGGCGATACGGACCCGATCCGCCCGATCAAGGCCCAACCGGCAAAGGCACAGATCAACCCCGACAGCATATAGACGGAAATCAGCGTGCGGCGCACGTTGACGCCTGACAGTTCTGCCGCCTCGGGATCATCCCCCACGGCATAGACATGCCGCCCCCATGCGGTCTGGCGCAAAACGTAGGCCAGCAGCACCACCAGCAGCACGAAAAAGATCACGCCGTAGGTAAATACTGCCCCGCCGACTTTGATCTTTTCGCCAAAGAAATGCAGGAATTCGGCCTGTTTGGTGATGTCCTGTGCGCGGATGGTTTCATTGGCGGAATAAAGGAAATTCGCGGCCAGAAAGATTTGCCATGTGCCCAGCGTAACGATGAACGGTGGTAGTTTCATCACCGCCACCAGCCAGCCGTTGATAAAGCCGAAGACCATACCGAATAACAGGCCGAACAGCACCGAAATTTCAGCTGGAATTCCATAGCGAAAGGTGAATTGCCCCATGACGACCGAACTAAGCACCATGATTGCCCCGACCGACAGATCAATCCCTGCGGTCAGGATCACTAGCGATTGTGCTGCCCCGACAATGCCGACAATGGCCACCTGTTGCAAAATCAACGTCAAAGCAAAGGGGGAAAAGAATTTACCGCCCAGCAACACGCCGAAAACGCCAATCGACAAAACCAGAACGATCAGAGGCACCAAGGCGGGTGTCGCGTGCAGCGCCAGTTGTATCCGGTATGTCGGGGAATTGTTGGTGGTAAACTCGGCAACGTCTTGCGGGCTGTCTGCCATGGCTGCCTGAAAATCTGAATCGTTTGGCATTTATAGTCTCTTTTTGCTCCCGAAAGGGCGAATAGGTGTTCGGGGGCGGTCAAATTCCGCCCCCGAACTGTGTGGTGGTTAGCAATTCCCTTGTGGGATTAACCCCAGCATAGATCGGTGCCTTTGGTGGTATCAATAGACTCGACACCATCCACAGGCTTGTCGGTGATCAGTGACACACCTGTATCAAAGAAGGCCTTACCCGGTGTTAGCGCCGGTTTGGTGCCGTCTTCGGCCCATGCCTTGATCGCCTCGACACCCAATGCGGCCATCAGCAGTGGATATTGCTGTGACGTTGCACCGATGATGCCGTCCTTCACATTGGCCACGCCGGGGCAGCCGCCATCGACCGATACGATCAGCACATCATTTTCACGGCCAATCGCCTTTAGCGCCTCGTAGGCCCCAGCGGCGGCGGGCTCGTTGATGGTGTAAACGACGTTGATCATCGGGTCTTTGGCCAGAAGGTTTTCCATGGCTTTGCGCCCGCCCTCTTCGTTGCCAAGGGTGATGTCGTGGCCGACGATCCGTGGGTCTGTTTCATCGCCCCATTTGTTTGGATCACCCAATTCAACGCCAAACCCTTGCAGGAAGCCCTGATCGCGCAGCACGCCAACGGTTGGCTGGCTGATTGCCAGATCCAGCATGGCGATTTTGGCGTCAGCGGCGGCATCACCCATCTGGCCCTTGGCCCATTTGCCAATCAGTTCACCGGCAATAAAGTTGTCGGTGGCAAAGGTGGCGTCGGCCGCGTCAATCGGGCTTAGCGGTGTATCCAGCGCGATCACCACCAGCCCTGCCTCGCGGGCCTGTGTGACGGCTGTGACGATGGATGATGTGTCGGACGCGGTGATCAGGATGCCCTTGGCCCCGTCGGCAATGCAGGTTTCAATTGCGGCCACTTGTGTTTCATGGTCGCCGTCCACCTTGCCAGCAAAGGATTTCAGGGTCATGCCCAGTTCCGTCGCTTTGGCTTCGGCCCCTTCTTTCATCTTCACAAAGAACGGGTTGGTGTCTGTTTTGGTGATCAGGCACACGGTAATCCCGTCGCCTGCCATCGCTGAACCGGTCATTGTTGCAAGTGCAATCGCGGTTGTCGCAAGAATTTTCTTCATCGTATTCTCCCTAGGTTTGCACCTGAGGGCCCCCGCCCATCAGGATATGAATTGACGCTAGGAAACGTGATTTGAGAGATTCTGTCAATTAATATATCAACTTGATTTATTAATTCGAGATTGCTTGAATGTTACGTGGAAAACAGGGTAGCTGGCGCGGCAATGAAAGAACCAATTATCAAATCCCTTCGCAACGGTGCCAATCAAAGCGGCCTGCGTGATTATAACGAGCGACTGTTGCTGTCGATGCTGCAACGTCACGGCGCGTTGCCCGGCAGTGCCTTGGCCAAATTGGCGGGTCTATCGCCGCAAACGGTGTCGGTGATTTTGCGCAAGCTTGAGCTGGGAGGGTTGCTTGAAAGGGGTGAGCCAACCAAAGGCAAGGTCGGCAAGCCTTCGGTTCCGATGCGGCTGGCGGCGGACGGGGTTTTGTCGATTGGCCTGAAAATCGGACGGCGCAGCGCTGATTTGATGGTGATGGACATTCAGGGCGGAGTGCGCAAACAGCTGCATACGACCTATGCCTATCCGTTACCGCAAAATGTATTCGGGTTTCTAAAGGACGGTCTGGCCGAAGCATTGGCGGGCCTTAGCCGTGTCGAACGCGACCGGCTGTGTGGCATCGGCATTGCCGCCCCGTTTGAGCTGTGGAACTGGCACGAGCTGGTCGGCGCACCAGCCGAAGAATTCCAGTCGTGGAAAGATATTGATTTCAAAACCGAAGTCGCAAAGTTCAGCGATCTGCCGCTGTATGTGATCAATGACGCCACCGCTGCCTGTCAGGCCGAACATGTGTTTGGACGTGGCAAAGAATTCTACGATTATGCCTATTTCTACATAGGTGCATTTATTGGCGGCGGTGTGGTGCTGAACCATTCGGTATATGAAGGGCATCAGAAAAATGCCGGCGCGCTTGGCTCTTTGCGAAGTGTTGGGCCGGACGGGGAAAGCCGGCAGTTGATCGACAGTGCTTCGATTTATTTGCTCGAGGCAAGCCTGCAAAAGGCGGGAATTGATCCGTCAGGATTGTGGCGAAAACCGCAGAACTGGGATGCCTTTGCCGATCATGTCGAACCTTGGCTGGACCAAACCGCATTGGAGTTGGCCAAAGCCAGCCTGTCCACTTGTGCGGTGATCGACTTTGAAGCGGTGCTGATAGACGGCGCATTTCCAACGAGCATCAGGGAAAAGATGGTTGGCCGTATCCGCAGCCACATGGCAACACAAGACACACGTGGTTTGTTGTTGCCGCGTATTGAACAGGGTGTGGTTGGTCGCAATGCCCGCGCCATCGGTGCGGCGTGCCGGCCGGTTTTTGCGCAGTTCTTTTTGAACACCCATGCAGGATTTTCGGTAAGCTAAGGGGGCTATTGGGGTAAGGTAAAGCGCTGAACCCATCTTGGCTGTATTACTGTTAACCATCGAAAACTTGACAAATAATTCGCGGCTATTCCTAATCTGGGCAGGAAAATTGCCGTCCGTTTGACTGCCAATACCGGTACGGTGAAAGTAGGGGGATATTTTATGAAAATCACAAGAACAACTTTTATTCGCACGATGTTTGGTGCTGCTGCGGCTGCGCTTTTGTCTACCACAGCATCGCAGATGAGCGCACAGGAAATGTCGGCAGAGCTGGAAGCATGGCTAAAGGCCAACGCGCTGGGCACCCATGCGATGATGGAAGAAAACTGGGACGATATTGTCGCCAAGGCCAACGAGGAAGGCGAGGTGGTGATTTATTCCTCGTCCGGGCGGATTGCCAAATTGAAGGACCATTTCGAGGCCCTGCACCCCGATATCACGCTAACACTGTTTGATCTGGGTTCGGTTAAAACCATCGAGAAAACCGTGCGTGAACAGGATGCCGGGATTTTTCAGGTTGATGTGATTACCACGGGCAATTCCGGTCAGGTTATCCATGAATTGCTGAATAAGGGGCGTATTTTCAACTATGTTCCGGCGCATTTTCGCGACCGGATTCCGGAAGAAAACCGCGACCCGCTGCTGATCCGCGTAAACGAAGCGATCGTGTTTTTCTATAACACCGAGGCCAATCCGGACGGCCCGCCAATTTCCAACGTCTGGGAATTAACCCAAGAGCAGTATAAAGGCCGTGTCGGCATTAAGAACCCGATGTCGTCCGGCTCGTCCTTGATGGGTCTGGCATCGCTGGTGCAACACCCCGAGGAAATGGCGGCGGCCTATAAACGGCTGACCGGCGAAGACATTGTGCTAAGTGACGGGGTGCCAGATGCGGGATACGAATTTGTCAAACGTTTGCTGGCAAATGATGTTGTTATCTTCAAATCCGGCTCGAAACTGGCCGACGCTGCCGGAAAGCCGGGGCAGGCGGATCCGCTGATTGCATTCACCAACATGACCTATATCGCGCGCAATGACGCAAAGGGGAATGTAAACGCCATTATGTCCGATCTGGATCCGGCTTCAAAGATGGTCTACCCGACCTTCATGTCGATCGCAGCCAATGCGCCGCATCCCAATGCCGCCAAGGTGATGATTGCCTATCTGTTGGGTAACCCTGATTTGAACCTCGAAACAAAGCTGGAGAAACCCTATACCGAGGGTGCCAGTTTCGACATGTTGCGCGGTTTGGCCCCGTATCATGATGCCGGTTCTGTCAGCCCGCGCAACGATGTTCCATTGCCTGCCGGTGGTGAAATATGGGACGAGATGAAAGGCTGGGTCGTGTCGGATACCTTCATGTGGGAACAAGGGCCCAAACTGCGCGATTTCTGGCTGATTCAGTCCAGCCAATAACATCAGGACCAAAGGAAACCCAATGGAGCAAATCAGCTTACAGGGTATCGCAAAGTCCTATGGCAAAGAGGTCGTGGTTGAAAACCTCGACCTTATTGTCGCGCCCGGGGAATTTCTGACCATCCTCGGGCCGTCAGGCTGCGGTAAAACTACAACATTGCGGATGATCGCCGGATTGGAGGAGCCCGATCAAGGGGTTATCCAGCTGGGCGACAAAACCGTGTTTTCACGCAAAGCAGGCATTGTCATCCCGCCCGAAGCACGCGGGCTGGGGCTGATTTTTCAAAGCTACGCGCTCTGGCCGCATATGACCGTGGCCAAGAATATAACCTTGGCGTTGAAGGAACAAAAACTAACCTCGGCCGAGATATCAGCGCGTTTGAACACCGCACTTGATCTGGTGCAGTTGACGGATTACGCCAAACGCTATCCATCCGAATTGTCCGGTGGCCAGCAACAGCGCGTGGCGGTGGCGCGGTTGATTGCCTTGCGCCCGTCGATCCTGCTGATGGATGAACCCCTGTCAAACCTTGACGCCAAATTACGCACCGAAATGCGGGCCAGCCTGAAACGCCTGCACCGCGATCTGGAAGCAACAACCGTTTATGTCACGCATGACCAGATCGAGGCGCTAACCCTGTCGGACAGGATCATTATCATGAACGAAGGCCGGATCATGCAGGAGGGCTCGCCTTATGATATTTATCACCACCCGGCCAATCTGTTTGTGGCCGAATTTATTGGTGATCCAAAGATCAACCTGTTTACCGGCAAGGTCGCGGGGGATGTGCTGGACTGTGGCGATATCATCCTGCCTTTGGCCAATCAGCATAAGGCGCTGAATGGAAATCTGATGGCCGCGATCCGGCCCGAGAAAATCCAAGTTTCTTTTGATGTCAAACCCGGCTGGCAAGAAGTGAAAACCGAAATTGTGCAACCCACTGGTGCCGATACAATCATTCAGGTCAAGGCGGGCGATACGCACATCACTTTGTTGCAATCCGGTTTTATCACGCTGCAAGAGGGCACCCCGCTGTGGATCAGTTTCGGGGTGGAAAACCTGAATTTCTTTGATCCGGCGACCAAGGAAAACCTGAATCCGGCAACCTGAGCGACGAAAAGGCACGTTTCATGGCATCCATTTCCGACCCACATGGCAAACCGGCCTTCTGGTCCACGCGCAATATCGGTTACCAGATATACCGGCTTAAAAACAAACCCGAGAAAATTATCGGTCTGTTCTGTCTGGCGTTTCTGGGCTTTGTGGTGCTGGTGCCGCTGTTTGAAATCATCCGCGACGCGTTCACGTTTCAAAGCTATGACTTGTCGTATAATCCGGATGGAGAAGTCGGCGCGTTTACGCTGTTCCATTTTGACCGGGTGTTCTTTCAGCCTATTTCCAAGGCGTTGTTTATCAAACCGCTGATCAACAGTTTGATGATGGGTGTTGCGGTGACAATGATCGCGATCACCGTTGGTTCCAGCCTTGCCTGGTTGATGGTACGCACCAATGTGCATTTCAAGGGTGTCTTTGGCGCGATGCTGGTCTTTCCCTATATGATGCCATCATGGGTGATGGCGCTGGCGTGGCTGTCATTGTTTAAAAATGACAGGATCGGCGGGGCCGAAGGGGTGTTGACCAGCGTGTTCGGGGTTCAAGCGCCAAACTGGATCGCTTACGGGTTCTTCCCCATCGTGATCACCCTGTCGCTGCATTATTATGCCTATGCCTATCTGCTGATTTCCGGCGCGCTGGCGACCGTAGACAGCGAGCTGGAAGAGGCCGGCGCGACCTGCGGCATGGGGAAATGGAAACGTATCCGCGTGATCACCATGCCACTGCTTTTGCCCGCACTTGGCTCGGCTGTGGTGCTGACATTTATCCGGATTCTGGGCACGTTCGGTACACCCGCGCTGCTGGGACTGCCGGTGCGTTTCTTTACGTTCTCGACGCAGATTTACGCGTCGATCAACGCGCGCAATCAGGGTGATGCCTATGTTCTGGCGCTGGTTCTGATCGTGCTTGCGATCAGCTTTATCTGGATTAACAGCCGCATTATCGGGGTGCGCAAAAGCTATGTCACAATGACCGGCAAAGGGTTTCGAAAACGCGAAAGCGACCTTGGTGTCATGCGCTGGCCTGCCACGATATTTGTTATCCTGTTTTTGTGTATCACCGTGGTAATGCCGCTTGTTTTATTGTTGTGGGAATCCCTGACACTGATCCCTGGCGATTACAGCTTTGGCAATTTAACAAGCTACTTCTGGGTCGGGCAGGGGAATGTCGAACTGGCCTATGGCGAACCCGGCGTGATGCACAACAAGGGTATTCTGGGCGCGCTTGGCAATAGTATCAAACTGGGTTTTCTGGCCGCGATGTTTAACGGAATGCTGGGGCTGTTGGTGGGCTATGCGGTGGTGCGCGGACGCGGGGCGAAGTTGTCGAAATGGCTCGAAGGGATCGCCTTTGCACCCTATATTTTCCCCTCGATTGCATTGGGCGCCATCTATATCGGCATGTTCTCGAAAAGTATCGGTCCGATTCCGGCGCTGTATGGCACCTTTACCATTCTGGTACTGATTACGGTGATCAAAAATCTGCCGTTTACGTCGCGCACCGGCATCGCCGCGATGCTGCAAATCCACCAGTCACTGGAAGAAACCGCACGGGTTCAGGGGATTGGCTGGTTCCGCAGAATGTT
The DNA here is from genome assembly GCA_964538015.1 of uncultured Marinosulfonomonas sp. Classification (GTDB taxonomy): domain Bacteria; phylum Pseudomonadota; class Alphaproteobacteria; order Rhodobacterales; family Rhodobacteraceae; genus Profundibacter. Next base: position 17,475 of record CAZIDQ010000018.1, on the reverse strand, counting down.
CCGGATCATCATCCCGCTATCAATGAGCGGGCTGGTGGCGGGTATGCTGCTGACATTTATCACGGCGATGCGGGAATTGTCGTTGATCATCCTGTTGCTGTCACCGGGGAATATGGTGCTGACAGGGGTGATCTTTGGCTATCAGGAACAGGATATGGCGCAACACTCTAGTGCGGTCACATTGATGCTGGTGCTGATTATCATCACGATCAGCGTGATTGTGAAAATTCTGTCCGGCAAAGCCGGAGTGCAGCGGCTAAATGCGAACTAGGGAACCCGCGCAAGGTTAACTACTTCAGCCGTTACATGCGCGGCATTGGCGTTGAAGAAGATGGCGGAACTACGGTCCGAGGTATGGGGTGGGGAACCGGCGACGAAGGTGTGGAAAACCGCGTCAGACAGGCGATGGGGCTCATTCTTCAAGATATACAAGGCAAAGCTGCCGGAATGCAGCCCCGCGATATCTGGTTCGATACCTTCGGATTTTCGCGTGGTTCGGCCGCTGCGCGTGATTTTGCCAACGGGGTTATTGATAAGGAAATCACCTACGGCTCTTCCCGCCTGAAAGTGAAATTCATGGGGATTTTCGATACGGTTTCATCGGTTGGAAACGCTGGCAATATAGGCAGCTATGAAAATGTGATGATAAGCACAGTGGGCAATGTTGTCGCGACGATTGCCTATATTACAGCCAAGGACGAGGTGCGCGAAAACTTCCCGCTTGCATTGGCCGTAAAGGGAACACGGATCGAGGTAGTATGCTCCGCCGCGTGTGTGGGTCCAGTATAGCCCTGCGCTGGATGTCTTCAAACCGCACCGGCATGGAATCCCAGACATCGGCCCCGACGTTGATGGAGTTGCGCGAGCCGCGCCAGTTGTCATGCACATGCCCGAACATCTGCAGCGCATCACGACGGGCGTGGTTCCAGGTGATCATCGGATAGTGGCACAGCGTGTGAAGCTGATCCATGCAACAACGCCATTCAATGGCAAGACCAGAATCTACTATCGGTACGACCGTCGGCGCTGATATGCACCTTTTATTTCAAGCAGGCCGCGATATTTGGCTACTGTTCTACGAGAAACCTTCAAATTCGCATTTGCCAGTTGTTGTGCAAGGTCTTCATCAGAAAGGGGAGCGTCTTTTTTTTCTGTCCGTATCAGCAAAGACAACCGTTGCAGGACTTGTTCACGTGTACGCCCTGTCTTTTCCCCATTGAGCGGTCGTGCGAGACAGTCGCTTGGGCACAAAATCCCGCGTTTAGTTTCGATCAGGCAATTTTTTAGGGCGCGACTTACAGTGCTTTTGTTTAATCCAAGTTCGGTTGCTAACGCTCCCATTGTAAGTGGCCTTTTATCCAAGGCTCGACCTGTTCGGATGAATTTCTCCTGACTGCGAGCAATCGCCTGACCGATCCTAAGTAGGGTATTTGCTCGTTTCTGCATGGCCACCATAAAACCCGCAGCACCCCTGTAACAATCGCGATAGTAGGCCATTGCATACTGATCTGTTTCGCGGGCTTTCACAGCAGAAAACATTGCGTCATCTGTAAGCATCTGAGGTAATGACAATTCGTTTAACCGTGCCACAATATTACCGTGTTCTTCTTGATCAAATATTAGTTCCGGTGCGCGCGAAATTTCTGATGGGGCTTCTACTGGTTGTAGAGGGGCGGGAGAAAGTAACCGGATGTCATCAAGCATCTCGGCGGCGTCTTCGCAATCCACTTCGCATAGGCTGCAGATACTTTCCAAATCCTGCTTTGCGATAAGATCAAGCCGATCAAGAAGTCTTGCGATTAGCTGATCATATCTGTTTTTGACTTCCAATTGAATCCTAAAACTGTCTTTGAGCGACCATGCAAAAACGCCGGCCGGTTCAACTGATCTTTGTAGAATTCGGACTACTTCTAAAAGCGGCGTAAGCTTTACATCAAGATATCCGCAAATCTCCTCGGCGGAGTCCGACAAAAACCCACGCTCGTCGAGGCAATAAACAAGCTCACGGGCCAGACGGCTTTGAGACGGCGTAAACCGAATAAGCGAGACTTGTTCGAGCAAAGTATCACTGTTAGATTGGCTATCCCGTATATCATTTGAGTCAAATCCATTCGGTCCCACCGCCCCGCCCCCACCACGAGAAATTGTAGGAATGGGTTTAAGAAACGGATTGCGCTTTGCCTCTTTCTCCAAGACTTCGTTGAGTTCGTCAGGCCCCATCTGAAGCAAGGAGAGCGAGCTGCGCATATGTTGAGTCAACGCGAGTTTTTGGGAAGCTACCTGTCTAAGTTCTTGTTTCATTACAGCTGTTCTTATCCAAAACCCGATTTAGTAAACTTGGCATAAACGTTGCTTGCATTCAATGGACAAATCAGAGGAGGAACTTATGAACGTTAATGCGAAGGCCCTCAGTGCCGCACTTGATATCACCCATCTTGGCGTTGAATTTCCATTCAAGGAACGCTACGGAAATTTCATCAATGGTGAATTCGTCGCACCTAAATCCGGAAAATATTTCGAAAACACTACGCCGATTACAGGCGAAGTAATCTGCGAGGTTGCCCGCTCCAATGCCGATGACGTCGAAGCAGCGCTAGATGCGGCGCATGCGGCTTTTCCAGCCTGGGGCAAGAGTTCGACCACCGAACGTTCCAATATGCTGTTGAAGATCGCGGACATTATGGAATTGAATACACAACTTCTGGCAACCGCCGAGACCTTGGACAATGGTAAGCCGATTCGTGAATCGATTGCTGCTGATCTGGCGCTATGCGTTGACCACTGGCGTTATTTTGCCGGTTGTATCCGCGCAGAAGAAGGAGGCATTTCAGAAATTGATGGTGATACATATGCCTATCACATTCCCGAACCGCTGGGTGTTGTGGGACAGATCATTCCCTGGAACTTCCCCCTGTTGATGGCAACCTGGAAGTTGGCGCCAGCATTGGCCGCCGGTAACTGTGTTGTACTCAAGCCAGCCGAGCAAACACCGGCATCAATTTTAGTACTGATGGAACTGATTGCCGATGTGCTGCCCGCCGGTGTGCTGAATGTGGTCAACGGATTTGGTCTGGAAGCGGGCAAACCTTTGGCATCGTCAAACCGCATCGCCAAGATAGCATTCACGGGGGAAACAACTACCGGACGCCTGATCAGCCAATACGCAAGCCAAAATCTGATACCTGTTACGCTGGAATTAGGTGGTAAATCCCCCAACATCTTCTTTGAAGACGTAATGTCTGCGGACGACGCCTATTTTGACAAGTGTCTTGAAGGGTTTACAATGTTTGCCTTGAATCAGGGCGAAGTCTGCACCTGCCCCAGCCGCGCATTGGTTCAAGAGTCTATCTATGATGACTTTATGGAACGAGCGATTGAACGGGTGAAGGCTGTTAAGCAGGGTAATCCGCTTTCGATGGACACTATGATCGGCGCGCAGGTTTCGACGGAACAGCAAGAAAAAATTGCCTCCTATTTGAAACTGGGTAAAGACGAAGGAGCCGAGCTTTTGACTGGTGGCAATGTATCGACCCTCGACGGACTTGAAGGCGGGAATTACATTGAACCCACAGTGTTCGGAGGCAACAATAAAATGCGGATATTCCAAGAGGAAATATTCGGTCCGGTTCTGTCGGTCACAAGCTTCAAAGACGACGCTGAAGCATTGGAAATTGCCAATGACACGCTCTATGGTCTTGGTGCCGGTGTCTGGACCCGCGATATGAATCGCGCCTTTAAACTTGGGCGCGGAATTCAGGCCGGGCGGGTCTGGACCAACTGCTATCACGCCTATCCCGCCCATGCGGCCTTTGGTGGCTACAAGCAATCCGGGATTGGTCGTGAAAACCACAAGATGATGCTGGATCACTACCGCCAGACCAAAAACCTGTTGGTAAGCTACAGTCCGAACGCCCTGGGTTTCTTTTAAATCAAGAATACACTATCTGACCCCGCATACTGGCGGGGTCAGAATTTCAGGAGTTCTGGCAATGCCCCCCACGATGACCGTTACCGCCACGACCGCTGCCGTGGACTTGATCGAACAGCTCAAAGGACGATTTGGGCAACATCTTCTTTTTCATCAATCCGGCGGCTGTTGTGATGGCTCGGCCCCGATGTGTTTTCAACAGGATGACTACATTCTCGGTGATCGGGACGTGCTGGTAGGCGAAATTGGCGGCGTGCCGTTTTATATGAATGCTGATCAGTATGAGCTCTGGAAACACACCAATCTTGTGATTGATGCTGTCGACGGGATTGGCGGCATGTTCTCGTTAGAGAACGGATCAGGCCAGCGATTTTTGACTCGCTCAAACATTTGTCTGTCCGAATAGCCCCCCCAAACCTTCCAATAATCAGTCAGGGCAATGAAACCGCTTGGTCTTGCGCGCGGGTTTCATATCCGCGGTAACCTGCAAACATCAACATTCAGAACCCTGAATTTCTAATAAAACCCCTTAAATCAGCAGATTTGAGGCGGCACATCTACCTTCCTTTTCACTTCTTGCAAGTTAGCAATTGCCCAGACACGAAACTTCACCGGCCAGATTGGCACAACCGTTGCTTTCTAATCTGGTAAATAGGGAGGTTATTTAGGTGCCAAAAATCGGAATCATCGCTAATCCGGTATCGGCCAGGGACATTCGCAGAATTGTTTCGCACGCGGGAAACCTTTCGATCAATGACCGTGCCAACATCGTTCTCCGAATGCTGACTGGGCTTTTCTCTGCCGGTGTGGAGGAAGTTGTGGTCATGCCGGAAAACGGCGGTATCAGAACACAGTTGATGCGGACAATTGATCGCGAAACGCGAATGGGGTCATTCCGGTTCCCAAAAGTGACCTATCTTAAAATGCCTGTTACTTGCACGTCTGAAGACAGCGCCGAGGCAGCACGGCAAATGCACGATCAGGGTGTTGGGGCAATTATTGTTCTGGGGGGTGACGGTACCAATCGGGTTGTGGTGTCGCGTTGCGGGAACACGCCGGTTGTTGGTGTGTCATCAGGTACAAATAACGCATTTCCCGAGATGCGCGAGCCAACAATCACCGGGCTTGCCGTAGCTTTGGCGGTAACAGGGCAAGTGCCTTGCGAACACGCGTTTTCTTTCAATAAGCGCCTCGAAGTCACAGTCAACGGCGTTAGGGATATTGCGTTGGTAGACGTTGCCGTCGTTGCCGAGCGTTTTGTCGGTGCCCGCGCGATCTGGAAGACGGAAAGCTTTCGTGACTTGTTCGTGACCTTTGGCCGCCCCGACAGCATCGGTATGTCATCCATTGTTGGTTTGCTGGCTCCGCTAAACCGGGAAACACACGAAGGGCGGCGGGTCCGTCTATTACCGGTCGAAAAGGCCAAAACCCGGCTGATGGCACCAATTGCACCCGGGTTGATCCAAGAAGTCGGTATTGCAGCCGTCGAGGTCGTCGATCCAAACAAAGTTTATCTGCCCAGCGTTTCGGTCGGATCCTTCGCTCTTGATGGAGAGCGTGAACTGACCTTCAGCGAAGTCGACGATGTCAGTATCCGGCTTCAAGTCGATGCATTCCGAACAATCAATGTGCCCGATTGCATGACTTATGCAGCCAAACACGGGCTTTTAACCCGCGAAGTAACAAACCCGCTTCGCGCCGCTCAATAAAAAGGGAGGACCTCATGAGCAATCCATTTCCACTGGAAAAAGACAGGCTATTAGATGCCTATCGCCGTATGAAAACGATCCGAGAGTTTGAGGAACGTCTTCATGTTGATTTTGGCCGTGGAGAAATCCCCGGCTTTGTTCACCTTTACGCAGGTCAAGAAGCGTCAGGTGTTGGTGTTATGATGCATCTGGAAGATCACGATCGCATTGCGTCAACCCATCGCGGGCATGGTCACTGCATTGCCAAAGGTGTCGATGTGAAGGCCATGATGGCCGAGATTTATGGCAAGGCCACAGGGTGTTGCGCGGGCAAAGGTGGCTCGATGCATATTGCCGATCTGTCCAAGGGCATGATGGGGGCAAACGGTATTCTTGGTGCTGGCGCACCGCTGATCTGTGGCGCCGCCCTTGCGGCACAAAAGCTTGGCCATGATGGTGTTGGCATCACCTTCTTTGGCGATGGAGCGTCAAACCAGGGTACGGTTCTGGAATCTATGAACCTTGCGGCTATCTGGAATCTGCCCGTGGTGTTTGTCGTGGAAAACAACGGTTACGCCGAGTCTACTTCGGTAGACTATGCAGTAGCGTCCGACTCATTTGTCGATCGGGCGACGGGCTTCGGGATGCCAGGCATCACAGTTGACGGGACCGATTTATTCGCGGTTTACGAAGCTGCTGGCGAAGTTATCAAACGCGCGCGCGAAGGTGCGGGGCCGACACTGATGGAATGCAAGAGCATTCGTTTTTTCGGTCACTTCGAAGGTGACGCGCAAACCTACCGTGCGCCGGGCGAAACCGAGGAAAATCGCAAGAACCGCGATTGCCTGAAAATCTTCCGAGCAAAGGTTACCGAAGCAGGCGTTCTAACCGATGCCGAGCTAGATGCCATCGATACCGAAGTTCTGGTCCTTATCGACGAAGCGGTTGAGGAAGCAATCGCCGCTCCGCTGCCGGCACCCGAAGAACTGACTAAAGATGTGTATGTGTCCTACTGACACGTTCTATAAAGAAAGGAGAATAAAATGGCACGTACATTAAGTATGAAAGACGCCGTAAACGAAGCCCTTGACCAGGAAATGGGCCGAGACCCGACCGTCATTATGATGGGGGAAGATATTGTCGGCGGGGCAGGATCGCCCGGCGAAGCAGATGCCTGGGGTGGTGTCTTGGGGGTCTCCAAAGGGCTTTATGCTAAGCACCCAAAGCAAATGGTTGATACGCCGCTTTCTGAAAGCGCATATGTCGGCGCAGCAGTTGGCGCGGCAACCTGTGGGTTGCGCCCCGTTGCGGAGTTGATGTTCATTGACTTTCTGGGTGTTTGTCTGGACCAGATATTCAATCAGGCTGCCAAATTCCGCTACATGTTCGGCGGTAAGGCGCAAACACCGGTGGTGATCCGGGCGATGTGTGGCGGCGGGTTTCGCGCGGCGGCCCAGCACAGTCAGATGTTGACGCCGATGTTAACACATATTCCCGGAATCAAGGTTGTCTGCCCTTCCAACGCCTATGACACCAAGGGCCTGCTGATCCAGTCAATACGCGACAATGATCCGGTCATCTTTCTGGAACACAAGAGCCTTTACGCGTCCGAATGTGAGGTTCCTGAGGAATCGTATACTATTCCATTCGGTGAGGCGAATGTCGTCCGTGAGGGCAGCGATGTAACCATCGTGACTTATGGTCTGATGGTGTCATATTCTCTGACCGCAGCCGAAGCGCTAAAAAAGGAAGGTATTGATGTCGAAGTTATTGATCTGCGCACGTTATCGCCGATTGATATGGACACGGTTATCGAAAGTGTCGAGGAAACCGGCCGCTTGGTGTGTGTGGACGAAGCCAACCCGCGCTGTTCTATTGCTGCTGATGTTTCCGCAGTTGTCGCGCAAGATGCGTTCAAGGCTCTGAAAGCGCCGATCGAAATGGTAACGGCACCCCATTCGCCAATGCCGTTTTCAGCATCGCTCGAGGACATCTATATCCCGTCACCTGACCGGATTGCCGATGCCGTGCGTAAAGCCATGGGAGCCTGATCATAATGAGCGATCAAATTACCCCGATTCTCATGCCTAAATGGGGGCTCTCCATGAAAGAGGGCATCCTGGCGAAATGGCATGTTGAGGAAGGCACCGAAATCAAACCCGGTGATGAAATCATGGATGTCGAAACCGACAAGATCGCAAATGTTGTGGAGGCCGCCGATGGTGGCCTTCTACGGCATCGCGTTGGTGAACCAGGTGGGGTCTATCCTGTCAGGGCATTGCTTGGTGTTATGGCGCCACTTTCGGTCTCCGATGCAGATGTTGATGCCTATGTGAACGCATTTGAAATGCCCGAGGTCGAGGAAGACGAAGATGTCGGGCCGACCTTTGAATTCGCCGAACTGAAGATCGGTAAAATTCGCTACACCGGACGCAATGGCAAAGGGGTACCCCTTTTACTGATCCACGGCTTTGGCGGTGACCTGGACAACTGGCTTTTCAACATTGACGCCTTATCCGAAAAGACGCCGGTGTATGCGTTGGATCTTCCGGGGCATGGACAATCTGTTAAGGCTGTTGAAAATCCAGGGCTTGAGACAATGGTCGGTGCGGTCATTCAGTTGATGGATCATTTGAAAGTTGAAAAGATGCATCTGGCGGGTCACTCGATGGGCGGGTTGGTTGCGGCACAAACCGCAATTTCCAATCCTGACCGCGTGGCATCGCTGAGCTTAATCTCTTCGGCTGGTTTGGGGAAGGACATCAATGCCGAATATATTGATGGGTTTGTTTCGGCGGAAAATCGGAAAGAGCTGAAACCAAAGCTCAAGCATCTTTTTGCCAACCAAGATCTTGTCAGCCGTTCTATGGTGAATGATTTGCTCAAGTATAAGCGCTTGGATGGTGTCCAGACGTTCTTGGAAGCGCTCAAAGACAATCTGTTCAGTTGCGGCAAACAGGTTGTGAGTGTGGTCGCAAGTCTGGAAGCACTTGAGTGTCCTCAACAAGTTATCTGGGGCGAAGCAGATGCTGTCATTCCGCAGGCCCATGCCAATGGCATCACGGGGGCGACGGTTACTGTCATTGCTGGCGCGGGCCACATGGTGCAAATGGAAGAATCCTCGCGGGTCAACGAGCTCCTGAAAGAGTTTCTCTGAGCTGTCCAGTTATGCGCCTGACCCTCTCCGGTCGGGCGCCCCAAATAATTTTTGTAGAGAAAGATAAATGAGTTCACACAAACAAAAGCTTGGCGATGCGAACAATCGCCTGATGGGCCTGTTCAAGGCTGATCAACAATCGATGATGGCATTCAAATCCCTTAGCGATGCGGCTGTCCGAGAGGGAAATATTTCGACGGCTATGAAAGAAATGATTGCTGTGGCGATTGCTGCCGCCCGGGGGTGCGATGACTGTATCCTTTATCATGTTTCGGAAGCCAAAAATCACGGTGCTGACCGGGATACTTTAGTTGAGGTGATTGCAGTTGCGATTGAAATGTCGGGTGGCCCAGGGGCGGTTTATGCGGCCAAGGCCCTGGACGCATTTGACAATCTTTGAAGGAAGGCGATCTCGGAGCACCATTGCTATGTGCAAAACCTCCGACGTGTCCGTCGGTTCTGGTCAATGTCGGTTTAAACAATATGCCGCCATTGACCATTTTTAAAATTGCCTTTGGCACAGCAGACTCGCATTTTGGAAGGTTTTTTGATAAGTACTGGAAATTCAAATATTGGGTATGGTTCGCGTGATTGAACCGAAGCTGATCGCCATCACTTTGGGAGGGGTGCTGCCATGAGCAAAGCCAGAACGTTTAGGACGCATGTAGACGAGATCGTTACCGCTGCTGAAGGCGGCCAAACGGAACGCGATCCGGAAGTCGTCCAATCTTGGCTTCGTTGTATCAACGACTACAGCCTAGACCCCGAGCATAAAGGCGAGGCGCGCATTGTTCCCGAAGCCGTGCTGAAAGAACATCAACTGGAAGCAGAAGACCTTTTAGCGACCGCTCGATTTGGAATGGAAGACCTGTATCGCAGGGTCAATTCAATGGGCTATGTGCTGCTGTTGACCGATGCCAAGGGGGTGACGGTTGATTTTATTGGCGATGAGAAAGTAGATCGAGAGCTAAAGAGGGCGGGGTTATACATCGGTTCCAAATGGAGCGAAGCAGACGCGGGGACTTGTGGTGTCGGTGCTTGTTTGACGACTGGCGAAGCCATAACAATTCACCAGAACGATCACTTTGATATGACGCATACGCCGCTAAGCTGCACGGCAGCACCAATATACAATTCAAGCGGAACGCTTATCGGTGTATTGGATGTGTCTTTGTTGATATCTCCAACGGAAAAATTCAGTCAGGCCCTTACGCTTGAGGTGGTAAAATCATGTGTTCGTCGTATTGAATTGGCCAATTTGGCTGCATCGCGGAAATCTGATTGGATTTTGCGCCTGAACACTGCTCCTGAATTTCTTGGCGTGGATCCGAACAGCGCAATTTCCATTGCTGCAGACGGAACTATATCCGGCCTGACACACGGTGCCCACCGAATGATTGCGCAAGCCTTGAAAACAGATTGGAGAACGCCGGAAGGGTTTATTGGGAAACCGTTCGAGGATATTTTCGAATTTGACTTTAATGATCTTCCCTGCCTGATTGGGGCAGAAACGCCAGGAGAACAGGCGCTGGAAATGCGGGACGGCAAGGTGATATTTGCTGATGTATCTGCGCCTTCGAGGCCGCAAAGGCCAAATTTAACTGGAGTGATACCCGCGTCCCTTGCCAAAATCCATGGCGGCGATCCGAAAATGGAGTGTCTGGCCACGAAGGCCGCCAAAATTGTCGACAAACAAATCAGCATTGTTCTTGAGGGGGAAACCGGTGTTGGGAAAGAGTTCGTCGCAAAAGCCTTGCACGACGCGTGCAAAAAGAAAGGCCGGTTTGTGGCGATCAATTGTGCGGCCCTGCCCGAGGCCCTGATCGAAAGTGAATTATTTGGCTACGCACCAAATTCGTTCACCGGTGCGCACGCCAAAGGGAAAAAAGGATTGATCGAACAAGCCAGTGGTGGCACCCTGTTTCTGGACGAAATAGGTGACATGCCGCTTGCCTTGCAAGCGCGTTTGTTACGGGTTCTTGCCGAGCGCGAGATCATGGCCGTCGGTGCGACAAAACCTGTCGCAGTCGATGTTCGTGTGATTTCGGCGACCCATAGGAACCTGAAGGAACTGGTGGATAGCGGGCAATTTAGGCAGGATCTCTATTATCGGCTGAACGGGGTCATTCTGGCAATACCGGCGTTGCGAGATCGTGCCGACAAAGGTTGGATCATTAAACAGATTTCTTCGTTGGTATCTCCCGATTTTCCATTGTCTTTCTCCAAAGATGCCGATTTGGCTTTACGCACCTATTCTTGGCCCGGAAATGTACGCGAAATGATTAATGTTTTTGAACTGTGTCTCGCTCTGCGCGATGGAGACAAGGTCAAATTGAAAGACCTCCCGGATCAATTTCAATCCATGTCCTAGCTGGATAAACTGTGTAAAGCACACAGCGTCGCTTCCAACCTAACTAAGTCGCCAGTGTTCTATTATTAAGTTATATCAATAGGATAGAGGAATGGCATGATTGTTGCTTGTTTCTTTCTGAACACTATTAAAGTGTCACTTAGGGAGGAAACAATGACATCCAGTAAAAATCTATTTTTTAAGCCATCTCGAAGAGATTTTTTAAAAACGTCAACCGCTGCCGCCGCAACAAGTCTTGGCGGGTTGGGGGCCTTCATTGCGTCGCCTGTATTTGCGGGTAATTATGCGCCCGGTATGACCGGTGGGCCGACTGGCTTTGATGGCGCAGAGCGCTTTCAGTACAACAACACAATGTCAGAAGGACGAGCGATTGAAGGGATAAAAGCCCTACAGGTTGCTGGTAACGCTCCGAAAAAGATATCAATGTTGCTGACGGATGGTGCGATCGGCCAAATCACAAAGCCATTTCCGGACGGTGCCCCGTCTGCCAAAGAGGTATGGGAAAAAGAAACAGGAATTGAAATTGAAATTGTTGGGGCACCTGCCGAAGACATTTTCAAGAAAGTCATGCAAGACGTCACCACTGGTGATGGCACTTTTGACATCTATACTGGTCCGTGGAATTCGACCGGTGATCTGGTATCATCCGGTGGTGCGGTAAACTGTTCAGATTTTGTGGCCAAGTATCAGCCTGATTGGGGCGATCCGGAACGCGGGACACCAACGCCAGAGATGGAACAGCTGCTCTACACTTATGCTAGCGATTATTATTCGTTCTCACTTGATGGCGACTTCCAGACCTGGTTCTACCTCAAGGGCATTTACGACATGCCAGAGGTTCAAGAAGCCTTCATGAAGGAAACCGGGCATGAATTGTCGACCCCGGACACCTGGGACGAAGTAGACCGCATATCCAAATTCTTTACCGGTAAGGATTTTGGGCACGGAACCATGTATGGCAACGGTAATCTAATGAGCCCCTTTTGGGGACTTGCAACATTCTATGCACGCTTTGCCTCAATGGATTTCCCGAACTTTTATTTCTTTGACGAAGATGCCAATCCAAACCTCAATTCTGAACTGGGCATTCAATGTGCGGAAGAACATATTCGTTCGTTTGAATGGTGTGCGCCGGACGCATTAACATTCACGTGGGCAGAGGCATATGCAAGCATGTGGAACCTGCAAACGCCGCACACGGCCATTTATACAAACCTTGTAAAATTCGGTGATGGGTTCAATGCAGACGGAACCCCTAAATCAAAGGCAACCGGTATGATCGATAGCCACCTACCGGTTGGGCGTAAATTTGGTGATAAAATCAACCGGCGTTCGGTGCTTTACTACCACATCACAGCCTGGCTCTCTTCAAAATCGTCTCACCCTGAAGCTGTCTATCTATTTTTGCAATGGCTAAGCTCCACCCGGACCTACACTTGGATGGCTGGGAACCCAGGCGGGTATTTTGATCCGATGCAGAAGGCAAATTTTGCAGAACCGCTGGTGGCAGAATCTTACCAACCGTATTCGATGAAAACGATTCCCGCGACCATTGCGCGCTCGGTTCCGTCGATCAACTTTGTTGGACAAACCGCCCTCGACAATGCGTTGGACGAAGAGCTTCAAGCTGCAATTACCGGTCAAAAGACTGCCCGCGAGGCGATGGATTCCGCCCAAGGAAAATGGGAGCGGATCATCAAGCGAAAGAGCCGCAACGGTATCGTTGATGCGATCAAAGCCAGCCGAAAGACTTGGCCGTCGATTGTTGATCCCGCCTAAGCTACCAAGGCTCCGGGTCTGAGAATACGGGTCCGGAGCACCTTTCATAATCAAAAACCAAGGGAGGGGACCATGAAGGCATCTCCAGGCGCTTTGGCGCTGAAATACTTTTTTGTCCTGCTAGCAAGCGCGGTTGTGCTCTACCCACTTTTGTGGATGGTGACGATGGCCTTCAAGCCCTACCCCGAATGGACAACCGTTGCTGGCCTGACGTGGTTTCCCCAAAACCCCACCTGGCAAAACTTTGAATTTATCTTTTACGGTCATGCCGAAGGGCTTGTCGTTACTTTGGACCACACCATCGGCGGGCCACTGATCGCAAGTCTGGTGACATCCATCTGTGGAACATTTCTGGCGGTGGTCACCGGAACACTATCTTCCTATGCAGTTGTGCGTTTTGGCTTGGCACAGACATTGCCCTTGTCTGTCCTGCAACTGCGGCTTTTCCCGCCTCTGGCCGTGATGATTCCGGTCATGGTGATGTGGGCCTTTATCGGGGCAGTTGATACTTGGTGGGGGTTGTCGCTGATTTATGGGATTGTCACGCTGCCTTTTGCCTTTTGGCTGATGAAAACCTTCTTTGAGGAGGTTCCCGTTGAAATCGAGGACGCCGCACGGGTTGCAGGCTGTTCCTACTGGCGGGTGTTTTACCGAATTACACTGCCAATCGTAAAACCCGGTCTGGCGACCTGCGCCCTATTTGTCTTTATCCTTAATTGGTCAGACTACCTTTTGGCGCTACTTCTGACACAAAAAGAATGGGTCACACTGCCTGTCTATATGGCCACGCTAACCTCGGCTATGGGGGGGCAAATGTATGGAATGAAGGCCGCGCTTGGCATCATCGCGGCCATTCCGCCAGTCGTATTTGGATTAATGATCCAGAAACATCTGGTTCGTGGCCTGACTTTTGGAGCGTTAAAACAATGACTAATATAACACCCCGCACGGCCAACACAAAGGTTGTTTCCCAAAAGCAAGGCTACTGGGCCAGTGTTGCAAAAGATGGCAAAAAAATGGGTTTCTGGTTCGTATTACCGACCGTTCTTTTGCTTCTGTTTATCGTAGTTTTCCCGTTGTTGATGCAACTATACTTGTCGGTTACATGGTGGACACCGTTGGAAGGAATCCAATGGTATCGGGCGTGGGAAGTGTTCAACTGGGGTGAAAATTACTGGTTTCAATTGACTGATTCAAGAGTGTGGGGTGCATTATGGCGCACCATCCTGATCTTGATTGTTGCCGTTCCTGCCCAGTTCTTTCTGGGGATGTCGCTGGCCTACCTCTTTATCGACAAGTTTCCTGGGCGCAAGATATTCTATTCAATCATGCTGACACCGATGATGATCGTGCCGGCAGTTGTTGGGCTTATGTTTTTTCTTCTGTTTCAGGGCACCGGGCCGGTGAATGCGCATCTTGGGCTGCCATCAACCTTCTCTTGGTTAACGGATGTGAATCGGGCAATGATCTCGGTCATTATTGCGGATGTTTGGCAATGGACACCTCTGATGTTTCTGATCCTTCTGGCGGGAATGCTTGGCGTGCCCTCCGACCAACTGCTCGCAGCGCGGCTTCTGGGTGGGTCAAACTGGCAGAATTTTTTCAAGATCATTCTGCCCCGGATGAAAGCCGTTATCATCATTGCTCTGGTTTTACGCGCCGTTGAATGTTTCAAAATTTTCGATCTAATTTTTATCATGACCAAAGGTGGTCCCGGAGTTCAGACCGAAACCATCTCGCTTTTCCTCTACAAACAAACATTCGGTGAATTTGAATGGGCATACGTGGCCGCGATCGGCCTTACAATCCTGCTTGTTCTCAGTCTGATAGCGGCGAAAGGCTTGTCCTATGTGGCCAAGAAGAATGGGTAAGATATGTCTTCAATACAAATAACAAATGTCACAAAAAAGTTTGGTGATTTTACAGCTGTTGACCAGTTGTCACTGGACATCGCGGAGGGTGAATTTGTGGCTTTGCTCGGGCCCTCTGGCTGTGGCAAGACCACAACGATGAACATGATTGCAGGCCTCGAAGCCACCACCGAGGGTTCAATCTTGTTTGACGGTCAGGACCTTTCCGGTACTCGCATCCAGGATCGAAACATCGGGTTTGTCTTTCAGAATTATGCCATTTTTACGCATCTTAGTGTTTACAAAAACCTATCCTATGGTTTGGAAGTCAAGAAGAATGCAAAGAGCGAAATTGACCGCCGCGTCCGCGCGATGGCCGATCGGATGAGCATATCTCATCGGCTCGATCAACCCGCCTCAAGCCTATCTGTGAATGAAATGCAGAAACTGGCGATCGGACGTTCAGCAATAATGGAGCCAAGGATATTCCTTCTGGATGAACCCTTATCCAATCTTGATGCTGGATTTCGAGCCTATATGCGTGCCGAATTGAAAGTGCTGCAGCACGAATTCGGACAGACGATGATTTACGTTACTCACGATCAGATCGAGGCAATGAGCCTGGCTGACAAGATCGCGATCATCGACCATGGTAAACTGATGCAATACGGATCGCCTTTGGATATTTACAACTCGCCAGATAACCGCTTTGTGGCAAACTTTGTTGGCAGCCCACGAATGAACTTGATTGATGGCGAACTTCGCGAAGAAGCAAACCAGTTGAAGCTCATGGTCCATGGGGGCGCGGAAATTATTCTTCAGGGGCAGATCAAGTCAGATTTTGTAAGTGACGGTAAAGTGCACAGCGGATCATTTGGTATTCGTCCGCAGGACATCTATTTTGGGGACCGAAGATCACCCAATGATATTGCGATGCATGGCACCGTCGAAGTGCTTGAACGGGTCGGGCCAAAACGATTGGCATATTTGCAAGTTCTAGAGACCAAATTCTTGGCATTTGACGATCAAGATCAACTAAAGCTGGGCGATGAAGTGCCATTCTTTCTGCCACCTGAAAAAAGTATGGCATTTGATATGGCTTCGGGCCGACGGTTGGGAGCTGTTTGAAATGGACGCAATAAAATTCCACAATGTGGTGAAATCTTATCCGGAATTCACGCTTGGCCCGATCAATTTGACGGTACAAGAAGGCGAATTCTTTGGAATATTCGGGCCGCCATCAACGGGTAAAACATCAATCCTGAAATTGATTCTGGGGCTACTTGCCCCGGACGAAGGGCATATTTATTTGTCAGGTCAGGATGCGTCCGAACTGGATGTTGCCGAGCGTGATATTTCTATGGTGTTCCAGAATCTGGCGTTGTTTCCGCACATGACAGGGCGGGAAAATATCATCTTTCCACTAAAAGAACGCGGCGTATCGGAGGAGGACATCACCCGGCAACTGGATTTCGTGTCGGAAGTTTTGCATATCAGTCATATACTGCACAAAAGTCCTGCGCAGATGTCCGGTGGCGAACGTCAAAGGGTTGCGCTTGGGCGCGCATTTGCTGTGGGCAACCGTGCGATGCTGTTGGACGAGCCGATTGCCGCTCTTGATGCCAGGCTACGTGAAGAGATGAGGGTTGAGCTAAAACGTCTGCAACGGGAAAATAACCAAACCTTTGTTTATGTAAGTCACGATGAAGAAGAGGTTATGGCCATCTCTGATCGGGTTGCAGTTGTTATTGCGGGGAAAATAGCGCAGATCGGGACGCCGGATGATGTATACAGCCGCCCTAATTCTATTGAAGTTGCTGAAGTCATCGGAACCCCGCCAATGAATTTCTTTCAAGGTAAGTTTTCCTCGGACGGTTTATTTTTTGAGATCGAAACCCTCGATATTCGCGTTGCTGTTGATGGCGACGCCGGATTTAGAGGAAAGGCCACATTGGGGGTCCGCCCAGAAGATATTTGGCTCGGAAATGATGAGATCGATGCGACATTTGATCTTACTATCAGCACTGTCGAGCCGCTCGGAGGCTATACGATCCTGAATGCCCGTGTGGGGGAGCAGATCATCAAAATTCGCGCGCCCGGTCAGGTTCATATCAAAGAGGGTTCGGTTCAGCCAATCACATTTGACCAAAGGCGTATTCATTTGTTTGATCCGGCGGGAAAGAGATTATGATTAGGCAGGGCGTGAATGTTGATCACTTAATAGCTTTCGTGGTTCCGATCTGATCTGGCAGTGATGGCAAAGCTGAAGTGGTCCTGAAATTTGGGGTAATCGGCCCGAACGTGTGATTGCGGCCAACTTGAGGAACGTAGAGAGTACATAGATTGGCGCACTATTTTATCGCCCTATAAAGCATAGAACGATCTACGTTTAGGGATGCGGCAACGGCGGTTGGTCTCTCACCACTATCAATCAGCTTTTTTGCGTGCTTTAAGCAAGGACGGCACAAGTACTTCTCATTGGCGCACAACGACGTAGCGCATGTTTTGGAAGGCATAATGGGACTGGACGCCGGATCTGGCCACTTGCGCACGCGCACAGGCCCAAAAGATACCGAGTTGCGTAAAGCGAGAGTATGTGCCGCCGACTTCGCCGAAGGAGGAGTCACACCGCATGGGATTATGGCCATTAAGCGCCGCAC
This sequence comes from uncultured Marinosulfonomonas sp., assembly GCA_964538015.1. Taxonomy (GTDB): domain Bacteria; phylum Pseudomonadota; class Alphaproteobacteria; order Rhodobacterales; family Rhodobacteraceae; genus Profundibacter. The sequence goes on along the minus strand of CAZIDQ010000018.1, from coordinate 42 downwards.
CAAACGGTCTCTCCCAAGGAGCAGAGCCATTGCCTCAATAAT
>CAZIDQ010000017.1:26461-28815 GCA_964538015.1 uncultured Marinosulfonomonas sp. | reverse complement strand
TCCTGCTGGATCATTGTGCTGTCCATATCCGCCAGCAGCATCTTCTTGCGCCGCCCCGCAGATGGTTGCACCACCAGATCAACACCCATGCCCTGCAAATCGGCCCAAACGTCCCAGCGGTTCGCGGGCACCGTTTCCACCTGAAATTCTGCCGCAACATCCGGCGCCAGCCACAGCGCATCCCCGCCACCCCACGCATTGCGCAGGGAATCGACCACCGCAGGGCCGACCACAGGATTTGATGGATTGGACAAAAGCGTGACTGTAAACATCTCTCATAACCTTTATGTCGTTTTTTCCGGTTCAAACGCCGCTGTGCGACACTTTTGCGGTTGTGTCACCCCTCCCGTAGCAGTATTGCGGCAAGTGGGCTACCCCTCCCCAACGAGGGGCATTATATCTGGAAGGATACCATGTCTATACCTGCACAACCGGCCACGCGGCCGGCGAATCCGCGTTTTTCGTCCGGCCCTTGCGCCAAAAACCCCACCTATACACTTGATGCCTTGTCCGACGCGCCGCTGGGCCGTTCGCATCGTGCTGCCGTTGGCAAAGCCAAACTGAAAGCAGCGATCGAAACCACCCGTGAAGTGCTGGGAATTCCCGCCGATTACAAAATCGGCATCGTTCCCGCATCCGACACCGGCGCAATGGAAATGGCCATGTGGTCATTGCTGGGCGCGCGTCCGGTTGAAATGCTGGCATGGGAAAGCTTTGGCGCGGGTTGGGTCACCGATGTGGTGAAACAGCTAAAACTGGACGCCAAGGTAACGGTGGCCGATTACGGCCAGATCGTTGACCTGAACGCCATCGATTTTAACGCCGATGTGGTGTTCACATGGAACGGCACAACATCCGGCGTGCGTGTGCCGAACGGCGATTTCATTCCGGCGGATCGCGAAGGGCTAACCATCTGCGACGCCACATCAGCGGCCTTTGCGATGGACCTGCCGTGGGACAAGCTGGATGTCGCCACCTTCAGCTGGCAAAAAGTGCTGGGCGGCGAAGCGGCCCACGGGATGCTGATCCTGTCACCGCGTGCAGTCGAACGGCTGGAATCCTATACCCCCGCCTGGCCCCTGCCGAAAATCTTCCGCCTGACCAAAGGTGGCAAACTGATCGACGGTATCTTTAGCGGTGCCACCATCAACACCCCGTCCATGCTGGCGGTCGAGGATTATCTGGTCGCGCTGGACTGGGCCAAATCGGTTGGCGGCCTGAAGGGTATGATCGCCCGCGCAGACGCCAATACCGCCGCGGTTCAAGCGTTCGTTGACAGCCACGACTGGATCGAATTCCTTGCGGATGATCCGGCGCTGCGCTCGAACACTTCGGTTTGTGTCAAATTCACCGATGATCGCATCACAGACGGCGCTGCCTTTGCCAAAGCCGTGGCCAAACGTCTGGAAGATGCGGGCGTGGCCTATGATGTCGGCGCTTACCGCGACGCCCCTGCGGGCCTGCGAATCTGGTGCGGCGGCACAGTAGAAGCCGCTGACGTTCAAGCGCTGATGCCGTGGATTGACTGGGCCTTTAACGCCGAAATCAACGCGTAAATTTTCGGGCGGCCCACGGGGCCGTCCCCCTTACATTTTATATTCAAAGGAGCCTTAACAATGGCACCCAAAGTACTCGTCTCCGACAAACTCTCGGAAACTGCCGTTCAAATTTTCCGCGACCGTGGCATCGATGTTGATTTCATGCCCGACCTTGGCAAAGACAAAGACGCCCTGCTGGCCGCGATCCCGGCCTATGACGGCCTTGCCATCCGCTCGGCCACCAAAGCCACCGCAAAACTGCTGGATGCCGCCGAAAACCTGAAGGTTATTGCCCGTGCCGGTATCGGGGTGGACAACGTCGACATTCCCGCCGCCTCGAAAAAGGGTGTGATCGTGATGAACACGCCGTTTGGCAACTCGATCACCACTGCCGAACACGCCATCGCCCTGATGTTCGCCGTTGCGCGGCAATTGCCCGAGGCCAACGCCTCGACTCAGGCTGGCAAATGGGAAAAATCCCGTTTTATGGGCACCGAGATCACCAACAAAACCCTTGGCCTGATTGGTGCGGGGAACATCGGCTCGATCGTTGCCAACCGCGCGCTGGGGCTGAAGATGAAAGTCATCGCCTATGACCCCTTCCTGTCGGAAGAACGCGCCGCGAAAATGGGCGTGGAAAAGGTGGAACTGGACGATCTGCTGGCGCGGGCCGATTTCATCACCCTGCATGTGCCGCTGACCGACAAAACCCGTGGCATCCTGAACGCCGAAGCCATCGCCAAAATGAAAAAAGGCGTGCGCGTAATCAACTGCGCCCGTGGCGGTCTGGTGGACGAAGCCGCCTTGGCCGAAGCC
>CAZIDQ010000017.1:23666-26361 GCA_964538015.1 uncultured Marinosulfonomonas sp. | reverse complement strand
GGTATCATGAAGGCCACCAACCCCGATGTGAACATGGTTTCCGCCCCCGTGATTGCCAAAGATCGTGGCATCCAGATTTCCAAAACCACGCAGGAAAAAACCGGTGTGTTTGACGGTTATGTCAAACTGACTGTGGTCACCGACACCATCGAGCGCACCATCGCGGGTACCGTGTTCAGCGATGGCAAACCGCGCTTTATCCAGATCAAGGGTATCCAGATTGACGCCGAAATTGGCGAACACATGCTGTACACCACCAACAAGGACGTACCGCGGATCATTGGTACATTGGGTCGGGTTCTGGGTGAAAACAATGTAAATATCGCCAACTTTACGCTGGGCCGGACCCATGTGGGTGGCGATGCGATTGCGCTGCTGTATCTCGACAATCCGGTTTGTGAAAAGGCCGTTTCGGATCTGGGTGATACCGGCCTGTTCCAATCGGTCAAACCGCTGGAATTCGGCGTTCATTAAACCGCCATAAAACACACAATTGTCAAAGGCCCTCTGGACATTCAGGGGGCCTTTGGTTTTGGTGCAATCAGGAAAAGGGGAACCAAAATGCGCGTCTATGCGATTGGCGATATTCACGGACAGATTGACTTGTTGCAAGAGGCGCATGAACGCATTGCGGCAGATCGTGCGCGCACAGGTGACATGGCCGCCCCCGTGGTGCATCTGGGCGATTTGCCTGATCGCGGACCAGATACCAAAGGCGTGATCCAGTTGCTGATTGATGGCGTAGCCCGGGGCGAACCGTGGTTAACCGTGCGCGGTAACCATGACCGGATGTTCGCCGGTTTCCTAAAAGATCGCGATTACCACGATCCCCGATTGCGCCAAGAATTTACATGGCTGCACCCGCGTCTTGGTGGCATTGAAACGCTGGCATCATACGGGGTGGATGAACACACGCCGCACGATCAGGTGCAACGCGCAGTGCCCGAAAGCCACAAACAGTTTCTGGCGCAAATGCCCTTGATGCAGCGCTTTGGCGATGTTGCCTTTGTCCATGCGGGCGTGATGCCAGACGTGCCGCTGGATCAGCAAACCGAGGATGATTTATTATGGATTCGTGACCCGTTCCTGAACCACACCGGTTCGTTTGAAGCGTTGATTGTGCATGGTCACACACCGGTTGATGCGGCAACCCATTATGGCAACCGGATCAATCTGGATTCGGGTGCTGGCTATGGGCGGTTGCTGACGACGGCTGTATTCGAAGATACCGATTGCTGGGTTCTGGGGGATAGCGGGCGCACCCCGCTGACACCCGAAAGTCGTCTCTAATCCTTGCGAATAACGCCCGTGATTGCCGCCGCACCCAGTGCCGTCACGATCCATCCCAGCCCTTTGGCAAACCAGCGTAGCCACCAGCCGATCCGGCCCAACGGGCTGCGCGATGTGGACGGTGCCCATGCGCTTTCTTCACCCAAGTTAACAATCGGGATCACCAGATCGGCGGCATAGGCAAAGCCGGAAAAACTTTCCCAATCCTGCCCCGCCTGCCCGGGTTGCGACCAGAAGGCCGCCGGATTTTCCGGATGGGTTTGGGTCGCTTTGATCCATGCGTTGGATACCAGAATAGGCGCGGAATTCGGGGCCATATCGCCTGCATCCCACACAGCGCGGTAAAATAGCCCCAACCCGATAATCAGGATCAGCGCCAGCCCTACCGAGCGCACCGGCCGATAACCGTAACCGATGGTAAATCGCAAAACCGGATCGGTCATCACCGACAGCAACCAACGGATCGGTCGCCCGTCCTGTTTCAATATCCGACGGTTTTCGGCCCGTTGCAGCCGTTCCTTGTGCATTAAAACCGTGCGGGCATCGTTGCGGTGACCCATCTGGTCCAGCACATAGGCAAGCTGTTCAAACGGTTGTGTGGTGAACGGCGTGCCGACGGGGCGACGGTCCAGCCATGCCAGACGCGAGGCCACCGATGTATCGGTATGACGCGAAAAATCCTTGTAGCGAAACCCGTCCAGCCGCACCGGATAATTCGCCCCCGGCCCCGCCGGTTCATCCTTTAGCCGCGCCACCTGCGCACCTGCCAGATTGATAATTCCGCGCGATACCTGATTGTCCTGAAAATACAGCAACCCCCCGATCCGCGCCCGCGCAAGGGAAAGGGCAATATCGCTGCCGTGCTCCTCGGTTGCGCCGAAAACCGCCTCGCCCAATGCAGCATCTATCGGCGAAATGGCCGTGTTCGTGACGAAAAAATCATGCTCCACCCGCGCCGAGGAAAAGAACAGACTGCCATTCGCCGTTAACGTCGTGGCCCCGTCCCCGTAAGGGTAGTTCCCCAGAAAGACCGATCCTTCAACCCGCAGCGAGGGTGCAAAAACCGCGTCCTGCCCATTGGGGTTAATCACCACATCGCACAGCTGCAAATCCCCTTTGATCCGCGCGCCTGCAAGGCCAATTTCACCGCTGATTAGCGTATCATTGCGAATGTATAAAGACCCTGAAAAGCTGGCGTTATCCGCCGACAGCCCCTTGATATGACAGCCCGAAATATGCAGACCGCGCAGGCTGGCGTTGACCAGCGTCAGGGGTTCTTCAATCTGGCAATGGGTCAGGGTGATGTCGCGGGCGCAATCGCTGCCTTGCAGATCCAGTGTGCCCTTGATCCACGCCCCGCGCAGACGCAGGCCCTTTTCATCCAGATCAACCCCGCCCAGCAGAA
>CAZIDQ010000017.1:13579-23566 GCA_964538015.1 uncultured Marinosulfonomonas sp. | reverse complement strand
CACGCCCCGCGCAGACGCAGGCCCTTTTCATCCAGATCAACCCCGCCCAGCAGAATAAACCGGATCAAACCGGCGCGGATGCTGCAATCATCCGTGGATTCAGGCGGCAATTCACCATCGCCCACCATGATACGGGCGGGGTTGGCGCATTCGGCCAGCAGCTTTTCTTCGGCAGGCGTCAGCGGGTCAAAGGATTTGATCGTTACCATGGGCGTAAAGTGGCATGCGCCATGGTGTTGGGCAAGCCTTTACCCTTTGGCCGCCTTCATCGCCTGCGACAGCACCTTGCGGTCACCAATATGGTTGGCCAGCAGCAGGATCAGGCGGGCATTGATCGCATCGGATTCCTCTTTGCTGTGGCCGTCGTGCAGGGCCAGCAGATCGGCATAGAAATCATCGGCACCTTTGATGTTCGGGGTGGTGATCAGATCGGTCATTTACTTGCCTCCCTGCATAGTGGCGGTTTTCAGGGCGTCCAGAACGGCCGCTTTGTCATAGCTTTGCCAGCGGGCCGCAACATGTTGATCAGGGCGCATCAGATAAACAGCAGATTTCGCATCACCCAGATAACGGGCGGCAAATTCGGGGCTTTCATCGGGGGACAGGTGGATAATTTCAGTCTCTATTCCGCCCAAATCAAGCGTATCATCCACCTTGTCACCAATCACCAGCAACTGGAACTTGTCACCCAGCCTGTCCAGCAACCAGCCCTGTTTCAGCGGCGCATCAACGGCAGATGAACCGGGGCGTAGAGCCACAGGCAACGCCGCGTCATCCGGTCCGTTCAGAACCGAGCCATCATAGGTGCAGGGCACCGACAGGCGGCCCGAATTCACCAGTGGGCGGGCGAATTCATAATGTTCGGACAGGTCCAGAACCGCATTTCTAAACACACGGCTGATGTCCGATTTCGGTGTAATAAAATCGGTTGAACGGCTGGAGTTCAGAATGTTTTCATCCGCCCCGTACACCCGTTCGTCACTATAAGTATCCAGCAGCGCATCGGGCGCATTGCCCTCCAGCACCAGCTTCAGCTTCCAGGCCAGATTGTCGGTATCCTGCAACCCGCTGTTGGCCCCGCGCGCGCCGAATGGCGAAACCTGATGCGCGGCATCACCGGCAAACAGCACGCGGCCATGGCGAAATGCCTCCATCCGGCGGCACTGGAATGTATAGATCGAGACCCACTCCAACTCGAACTTCGCATCCTCGCCCAGCATCGCATGCAGGCGCGGGATTACGTTTTCCGGCTTCATTTCCTTATCGCGATCAATGTCCCAGCCCAGCTGCAAATCAATCCGCCAGACATTATCAGGCTGTTTGTGCAACAAGGCCGATTGGCCACGATTGAACGGCGGATCAAACCAGAACCAGCGTTCGGTCGGGAAATCAGCCTCCATAATCACATCGGCAATCAGGAAGTTATCCTCGAACACACGGCCCACGAAATCCAGCCCCAGCATCCGGCGGGTGGGGGAATTGGCGCCATCACAGGCAATCAGCCAATCCGCCTCAAGCAGGTATGATCCATCCGGCGTTTGCACCTCGATCGTGGTGTGGTCATCATGGGTGCCAATCGCCTCGACCCGGTTTTTGCCGCGCAATTCGATCGGCTTGCCTTCGGCCTGCAATTCGCGGACCCGGTTCACCATGTATTCTTCAAAATAATACTGTTGCAGATTGATAAAGGCGGGGTTTTTGTGGCCTGCCTCGTCCAGCAGGTTGAATTTGTAAACCTCGCGGGTATCAAAAAACACCTTGCCGGTGTCCCACAGAACGCCCTTGTCCACCATCGGTTCGCCACAGCCCAGACGGTCCAGAATCTCCAGCGGGCGCTTGGCAAAACAGATCGCACGACTGCCAAACGACACCTTGTCATTGTCATCCAGAATCACCACCGGCACGTTCTGCTGCGCCAGATCAATCGCCACACCCAAACCAACAGGGCCGGCCCCGATCACCACGACAGGGTGGCGGACGGGTTTGGTTTTATCCTGATCCTTGGATCGTTTGTAAGGATACATCGGGGTTTCAAAGATTTTGGTCATGGTGGTTTTCCCTGTGTTTCGCTGGATTAGTGACTGTTTTAACCTTGAAGCGCCTCCCACATTTCGATGTCACGCTGGGCGGTCCAGATGCGGGGTGTGTCGATGCCGCGGGCCTCGTCATAGGCGCGGGCGACGTTGAAGGGCAGGCAATGCTCGTAGATCGCATAGTCCTTGAACTTGGGGTCACATTCTTCCCGCACGGCGTCCCACGCTTCTTTCAGACTGCCCCCACGGGCGGCGACACGGGCGGCGGGGCGATAGGTGCTTTCGACAAAATCCAGTGTGCTTTCCAGTGCGGCGGCCACCTTGGCCCGCCCGATCAACGCATCCCCGCGACCCGGTGCAATGCTGACCGGATCAAAGCTGGCGATGTTTTCCAGCGTCTCGCCCCAGTCGGCGAAATGGCCGTCACCGCAGTAACAAGCGGAGTGGTATTCGACGATATCACCGGTGAACATCACCTCGGCATCGGGCACCCAGACCACGGCGTCGCCGGCCGTATGGGCGCGACCCAGATGCATGATGTCAACACGGCGGTTGCCCAGATAGACGGTCATGGAATCGGAAAAGGTGGTGGTGGGCCATGTCAGGCCGGGGATGCTCTCGTAGCCTTCAAACAGACGGGGGAAGCGTTGGAATTCGCTGTCCCAATCCTCTTGGCCGCGCTCGACCACCATGCCGCGTGCCGCGTCCGACATGATGATTTCCGGTGCGCCATAAGCCGATGCGCCCAGCACCCGAACGGCGTGATAATGCGTCAGAACCAGATGGCTGATCGGCTTGTCCGTCACCTTGCGGATTTCCGCGATCACCTTTTCGGCCAGTCGCGGGGTGGCTTGTGCCTCGATCACCATGACGCTTTCGTCCCCGATGATCACACCGGAATTCGGGTCGCCCTCGGCTGTGAACGCCCACAGCCCGTCGCCGATTTCAACAAAGCTGGTCTTTTTCTCGGTCATGTCGCCTTGCGATGCGAATGCTTTGGCCATGTGGTCTTTCTCCTGATTTTATCTAGACAGCGGTGTGCTGCTGTGATTCTGTGCTTGTATGAGTATTAACAGACGTAATTTTCCGTATTGGCTGGTTTTCGCCATTATCCTTGCAACCGCTGGCATTCTTTATTCGATGGGCCGTGTGCCGATCTGTAAATGCGGCACCATCAAACTGTGGTATTTCGCGCTGAACACCTCGGAAGGGTCGCAGCATCTGTTTGACTGGTACAGCCCGTCGCATTTGCTGCATGGCATTATCTTTTACGCAGTGCTGTGGCTGGTGGCGCGGCGGCTGGATCTCGGCTGGCGTTTGGTGATCGCCACGATCATCGAGGCCGCATGGGAAATTCTGGAAAACACCAATGCAGTGATTGAGCGCTATCGCGAGGTCACCATTTCGCTGGATTATTTCGGCGACAGCGTGGTCAATTCGATGGCCGATCTGTTTGCGATGCTGGTTGGTTTCTGGCTGGCGCGGCGGTTGCCGATCTGGGCCAGCGTGGCAATTGTGATCGGGTTCGAGGTGCTGACCACCGCGCTGATCCGCGATGGTCTGGCGCTGAACATCGTCATGCTGCTGTATCCGCTGGATATCATCCGCGATTGGCAGGCGGCGCTTTAGGGCCGGATATGTGGCACTAACACGCACTATTCAAACGGGTTTTTCACGGCGGGCAGGATTGTCCCGCGACATTCGCCAAAACCGATCCGGTATCCATCCCCTTGCGCATGACCCTTCAGAGTCAGGGTATCGCCATCTTCGATAAAGGCGCGGGTCTCACCGGTGTCGAGCGTAAACGGCTTGCGCCCGGCCCAGCTAAGTTCCATCAATGATCCGAATTCATCCTTGGTCGGGCCGGAAATGGTGCCGGACCCCAACAGATCACCTGCGTTCATTTCACAACCACACACCGCGTGGTGGCACAGTTGTTGTGCGGCGGAATAATACATCCGGCTGTAGTTGGTGCGGGTGATGGTGGTGGCTTTGGCCACGCCTGCAGGCTGCATAGTGACTTCCAGATTGACGTCATACAGGCCGGGTTTGTTTTCGGCCAGATAGGGCAGAAGTTCCTTTTCACGCGGCGGTGTGGCGGTGCGAAAATCCTCCAGCGCGGCGGCGGTTACGATCCACGGGCTGATGGTGGTGCCAAATGCCTTGCCCTGAAATGGGCCAAGCGGTTGGTATTCCCAGCCCTGAATATCGCGCGCGGACCAGTCGTTCAGCAGCACATAACCGAAAATCATCTCATCGGCCTGAGCCACAGTAATCGGCTGACCCATGGTGGAACCGGTGCCGACAATCGCGCCCATTTCCAGTTCGATATCAAGCCGTTTGCAGGGACCAAACGAAGGCACCTCGGCATCCGGCGCTTTGGTCTGGCCCAGCGGACGGTGAATATCGGTGCCCGATACAACCACGGTCGAGGCGCGACCGTTATAGCCGATCGGGATATGCAGCCAGTTGGCCGGCAGGTCGGGCGAGCCACGCAGGATCGACCCCATATTCTTGGCGTGCTGCATACCGGCATAGAAATCGGTGTATTCGGACACAGCAATCGGCATGTGCAGGGTTGCGTCGGATTGTGCCACCAAATGTGGCTCTAACGCTGCCTGTTTTGCCGATCTTTCAGCCAAAGCCGCTGTTAGGTCCGCACGAAAGGCGGCCCATGCCTCGGCACCCAGATCCATAAAGTCGTTCCAGAACGGCACGTCGAACACGGGCACATCTGCGGGCGTAAAAACCCCCGCTTCCTCGGCGGCGGTGACGTCAAGAATCATATCGCCAATGGCCACGCCGCAATGGGCATCCCCTTCGCCAATGGAAAACACGCCATAAGGCAGGTTGTTCAGCGGGAAATCGGTGTCGGCGGAATTGGCCGATGTGATCCATGATTTAAGCAGGTTGGACATTGTGGTTCCTCAGGACTGTGCGTCAGGTTGGTTTTCGGGCCGTGCCGCATCGAATGCGGGCAGGGCCAGACAGTTTTGTTCGATCTCGGTCAGGCGGGCGTAAGGGGTCAGGTCCAGATCCCAACGCCGTGCGTTATAATACTGCGCCACAAGGCAAATGTCAGCAAATCCCGGCGCATCGCCAAAGGCAAAGGGCGTATCATTCCGCACCATCTGTTGCAGCGCATCAAACCCCTTGCCGGTCCAGTGGCGCATCCATTCGGCACTGTCCTCGCGACTGGCCCCAAAACGGGCCTCGAGGTGTTGCACCACACGCAGGTTATTGACGGGATGGACGTCAGCCGCAAGAACCAGCGCCGCCGCTTTGACATGGGCGCGTTCAATCGGGTCAGAGGGCAGCAGGGGTGGTTCGGGGTTGGTGATATCCAGATACTCGCAAATCGCCAGTGACTGGGTCAGGGGTGTGCCGTCATCCAGCACCAAGGTCGGCACCAGATGCGACGGATTTAACGCCACATAGTCGGGCGCGTGTTGCTGACCGCCATCTTCCAACAGATGCACAGGCACGGTTTCATAGTTCAGCCCCTTCATGTTCAACGCAATACGAACACGGTAAGCTGCGGTTGATCTCCAGTAGGAATAGAGCCTCATTTCACCCCCTTGGTGCCATCGAATTTCTTCTCCAGATCACTCCAGCATTCCACATAATCATCCTGCACCGGCGCCTCGTATGCGGCGAAATCGGTTAGGTGCTGCGGGAAGCGGGTCTCGAACATAAACGACATGGTGTTGTCCAGAAACTCGGGTTTCAGATCGGCGTTGCTGGCCCCCTCGAATGCGTCACGGTCGGGGCCGTGCGGGATCATCATGTTGTGCAGGCTCATGCCGCCGGGGACAAAGCCTTCGGGCTTGGCGTCATAGATGCCGTAAATATTGCCCATCAGTTCGGACATGATGTTCTTGTGATACCACGGCGGACGGAAGGTATTTTCCGCCACCATCCAGCGTTCGCGAAACAGCACAAAGTCGATATTCGCGGTGCCCGGCGTGCCGGACGGCGCAGTCAGCACGGTGAAAATCGACGGGTCGGGGTGATCAAACAGGATCGCGCCGACGGGGGAAAATGTGCGCAGGTCGTATTTGCAGGCGGCATAGTTGCCGTGCCACGCGACCACATCCAGCGGGGAATGGTCGATAAAGGTTTCGTGGAATTGCCCACCCCATTTGATGATCACACGGCTTTTCGCCTCGCGATCCTCGAACGCCGCCACGGGTGTTTTGAAATCGCGCGGGTTGGCAAGGCAGTTGGCCCCGATTGGTCCGCGCGAGGGCAGATCGAATTTCTGGCCGTAATTCTCGCAAACAAACCCGCGGGCGGGGCCGTCGATCAACTCGACCCGAAACACCATTCCACGCGGCAGGATGGCGATTTCCTTTGGCTCCAGATCAATGATGCCCAATTCGGTGCAAAACCGAAGCCGCCCCTCTTGCGGGACCACCAGCAATTCGCTGTCGGCGGAGTAGAAATATTCATCCTGCATCGATTCCGTGATCAAATAGACATGGGTCGCCATGCCCACCTGCGTGTTCACATCCCCCGCTGTGGTCATCGTGCGCATGCCGGTGACAAAGGTCAGGGATTCGTCCCCGTGTGGTACCGGATCCCAACGGTATTGGCCCAGCGACAGGGTGTCAGGATTGATGTTCGGTGCGGATTTCCAATAGGGCATTTTGACCCGCGCAAAGCGCGATACATGCCGCACCGAGGGGCGGATGCGGTAGCACCATGTGCGCTCATTCTGTCCGCGTGGCGCGGTAAACGCCGTGCCGGACAGTTGTTCCGCATAAAGGCCATATTCGCATTTCTGCGGGCTGTTCATTCCTTGGGGCAGGGCATCCGGCAGTGCCTCGGTCTCGAAATCATTGCCAAATCCGGGCATATATCCATCGGTTGTTCCGCAAGCGGAATTGGCACGGGTCATCCCGTGGTCTGTCCTGTCGGTTGTCATGGGCGCGTCTCCAGTCGGCACTCGTGGCGTTTCCTGCGGGCACCCTATCGTTGCAAATGCAACGAAGTCAAGCACTGTGGACGGTTGATCCTGATTGCAATACATGCGTTCATTGCAAATGTAACAAACGCGCGGAGTTCCCTGTTGAGCGATTTTGATCTGGACGCATTCCTTCCCTATCAGCTGTCAGTTCTGGCCGCTCAGGTCAGCCACGGGTTTTCGGCCCTTTACAAGCAAAGATTCGGCATAACCCTGCCGGAATGGCGGGTGGTCGCGCATCTGTCACACGCTGGACCGGTCAGCGTGCGGGAAATCCATCAGCGTGTAGCGATGGACAAATCCAAAGTCTCGCGCGCCGCTTCACGGCTTGAGGCAGCGGGCTATGTCAGCAAGCGGATCAACGAGGGCGACAGGCGGCTGGTCGAGCTGGAGTTGACCGAAAAGGGCCACGCAATGATCAATGAACTGGCCCCGATCGCCAAGGAATACGAGGCCAGCGTTCTGGCCACATTGGGCGACCATTCGCCCTGCTTTCGGGCAGCGTTAGAGACACTTTTGAAGGAAAATGCAGATGACTGACATCGTAATTCTGGGCAGCGCCCGTACCGCAATCGGCACCTTTGGCGGGGCCTTGGCCGGTGTTCCCCCGACAACATTGGCGGCGACAGCCTCGAAAGCAGCGATGGCGCGGGCGGGGATTGATCCGGCGCTGATCGAACATGTGGTGTTTGGCAATGTGATCAACACCGAACCACAGGATATGTATCTGGGCCGCGTCGCCGCGATGCAGGCCGGCGTGCCCGAATCCGTACCTGCAATGAACGTCAGCCGCCTGTGTGGTTCGGGCGCGCAGGCCATCGTTTCATCCGCGCAGATGCTGATGCTGGGCGACGCCGATTTCGCACTGGCCGGTGGCGCCGAAAACATGAGCCGCGCGCCCTACATCACACCCGCCGCCCGTTGGGGGCAAAAGATGGGCGATGTGAAATCCATGGATATGCTGCTGGGCACTTTGAACTGCCCGTTTGGCTCGGGCCATATGGGGGTGACGGCGGAAAACGTGGCGGCCCAGTATGGCATTTCCCGCGAGGAACAGGATGCCTTTGCGCTGGAAAGCCAGACGCGGGCAGCCAAGGCGATTGAAGCGGGTTATTTCGAGGATCAGATCGTGCCGATCAAAGTGAAGGTGCGGCGCGAGGTGGTGGAATTCAAGGTCGATGAACACCCCAAGGCCACATCAGCCGAAGCACTGGCCGGACTACGCCCCGCATTCCAGAAGGATGGCACGGTGACGGCGGGCAATGCCTCGGGTATTAATGACGGTGCGGCAGCTTTGGTGCTGGCGCGGCGTGGCGCAGCGGAAAAGGCCGGATTAGAGCCTATTGCCCGCGTCCTTGGCTATGCCCACGCCGGTGTTGCGCCCAATGTGATGGGAATCGGGCCGATCCCGGCTGTGCAAAACCTGCTGGAAAGAACGGGCCTGTCGGTCGATGATTTCGACGTGATCGAATCCAACGAAGCCTTTGCCGCGCAGGCGCTGGCGGTGAACAAGGTTCTGGGGCTAGATCCGGCACGCGTAAACCCGAACGGTGGCGCGATTGCACTGGGTCATCCGGTGGGGGCCACCGGCGCGCTGATCACGGTCAAGGCGTTGTATGAACTGGAGCGGATCGGCGGCAAACGGGCGCTGATCACCATGTGCATCGGTGGCGGTCAGGGGATCGCGCTGGCGATTGAACGGATTTAATTCAGCCGAATTTCCGCCCTTGCAGACCGACCTTTTGCATCAATCACTGATAGGGTGATGAAACCGGGGCCTTCGGTTTCCAGAACCGATTGCCGCTCATAGGTGGCCACGGCAAATGGCTTGCCGTTGGCCAGCCATGTGAACGGCGCCACCCCGTCACGCACCTTGACCACCAGAAAACCGCCATCCGATTCCACTTCGGAGCCATCCGGCGGGAAGGCGACGGTGGGGGCGTCTTTGGGTTTCTCGAACAGCGCGTTGCGGCCTCGGAACCGTTGCAAAGGTTGCGGCAGTTCGGCATTGCTGACCGTCAGCGCGGCAGGTGGTGGCGGGGACAGCGGGGTTAGTGCGGGTTTGATGCGGCTGAACACCTCGAACAACACAGGGGCGGCCAGATCACCGCCAAAGGCACCCGGAACTGGCGTGCCATCGGCGCGGCCCATCCAGACGCCGACCACATGTTGCCCGTCAAACCCCAGCGCCCAGGCATCGCGATGGCCGTAACTGGTGCCGGTTTTATAGGCCAACCGGTTGCGCGGTGCGTTGGGCGGCGGGGCAAGGCCAGACAGGATGTCAGCCACATACCACGCGGCCACGGGGGAAATCAGGTTTCTGCCGAGTTGGGCCGAATTAGAGCCGCTTTTCCAAACCAGAGGGCGCGGCTTGCCGCCATTGGCCAGGCCTGCGTATAGCTGCACCATATCCGTCAGTGTCACCCCTAACCCGCCCAGTGCAATGGCAAGGCCGGGTTTGCCGCCGGGCACCACGGGGTCCATTCCGGCGCGGCGCAGGGCAGACATCAGGTTGGCGGGGCCGATGGCTTCGGTCAGTTTGATCGCGGGGATGTTCAGCGACATTTGAAGCGCGCGGCGGATACGTAGGGTTCCGCGGAATTTACCGTCGAAGTTCTGCGGAACGTAAGCGCCGAACGCGGTAGGCACATCGTCGATCAGGGTTTCGGGATGGGCCAACCCCTGATCAAAGGCCATGCCATAGACCAGCGGTTTCAGGGTGGACCCGGGCGAGCGCAGGGCGCGGGTCATATCGACAAACCCCAACCGGTTGTCGGCGCGGTAGGCCGAGGAGCCGACCGAGGCAAGGATTTCGCCGGTGGTATGATCGGCCACCAGAATAGCAATGGACATCTGTTCACCCTTGCCCTGCAGTGCGACTGCCGCAAGGGTTTCCAGCTGCCGTTGCAGGGTTGCATCCAGCGTCAATTTACGAACTTCCTCGGCCACCGCACGATCCGCCATATGCGGGGCAAGGGCCGGAAAGGG
>CAZIDQ010000017.1:10919-13479 GCA_964538015.1 uncultured Marinosulfonomonas sp. | reverse complement strand
GGGGTCAGGCGGCGCGGGTCTTTGCCGAAATAGGCGCGGGTGGCGGCGCGCACCCCTTCCAGATTGCCGCCAAAGGGCGCACGATTCAGATAAAGCGTCAGGATTTCATCCTTGCTTAACTGCCGCTCCAGCGCCAGCGCCACGCGGATCTGGCGCAGTTTGCCGGCCCATTTGCCGGTTGTGCCATCCTCCAGCAGGCGCGCGGTCTGCATCGTCAGGGTCGAGCCACCAGAGATGATTTTCCCCTGAGTTAGGGCCTGATAGGCCGCCCGCAGCATCGCCACGGGATCAACGCCTGCGTGGCTGTAGAACCGCTTGTCCTCGTAAGCGATCAGCATTTTGATATAGGTCGCATCCACCCTGTCCAGCGTGGTGCGCAACCGCCAGCGCCCGTCGGCCACCGTATAGGCACGCAGCAGGGTGCCGTTGCGGTCCAGAACCTCGGCCGAGGTTTCGGCGCTTAGAGGCGGCAGAACCGTTGCATCGACCCAATCATCAAACGCATCCCGTGCCGCTGCCGTGATGAACAGCAGCAGCGCAAGGGTTAGAAGGGCGTGACGCCGGATCATTCGCTAACCGTGATCCGCCCCGTATCCGAAACCGCGCGGTAGATCGGGCGATACATGTCTTCAACGCTGGCCGCCGGATGGTGATAGCTGCCCGGCGAAATGGCCCGCACGATATAGGCCAGATCAAAGGGCTTATCGTTGCGCCAGTCCACAGCCGCAAGGAAACGGTCGGAGCGGAATTCGCTGTTGCGCACGTTTGTGTTGGATTTCAGCCAGTCAAGGCTGCGCACATCCCCCGAGGAAACCAGACCGGGGTTGTCGATTTCGAAACCGGCGGGCAGCGGGTCATTCACCATCAAACGGCCTTCGGATTTGTTGAAGGGGCTGATGGTCAGCACCACCACCAGACGGGTGCCGACAGGATGGCCCGAGGGATCAACCAGATCACCATCCAGCGTGTAATAGCTGCGCTTGATCGCATAGCCATACCCGCTGGCGGGCTCGGGTTGGTCCGGCACACCGAATGTGGTCAGGGTGACGGGCTCATCACGGTTGGAGCCATTGCGGATGGCCATACCCGCCGCCGTGGCGCCATCTTGCAGCACGCGGACCATCGGGCCGGTGACGGCTTCGCCGTTCACAGTGAACCCCTGCATGTTCGGATCATTCAGCAGCGCACGCACTGCCATCAGCGACCACATGGATTCCTGCGTAGAATGGTAGCGGTCGTTGGCATAGGCGGTCGAAACCCGATGCGCCAGATCGCCGGTATCAATCGCGTTGCTGCCCGCATCCACGGCCAGCGCCAGAACCGCCGCCGCATCGCGCATGTTGGTGCCGTAGTCCGAGCGCCAGTAGTGCGTTTCCTCGCGCCCCCAACTGCGGCCGATCATCCGGCCCGCGCGGGCAAACATATCGTCGGCGCGTGGCTGATCGCCATAACTGGCCAAGGCCGCACCGATCTGGGCAACGGCAAGTGGTGTGGCGAAATCACCCGCCTTTTCGTCGGCGTAATAGCGCAGATCGCCCATATTCGCCGCCCCTTCACGGGCCAGCACGAACAGGGCATAGGCCACCTCTTGGCCGCCCTTGTCAAAGTCCGGGGCATAGTTGACGCGGTTGCGCAGGTTATCAATGGCCGAGCGGAAGGCGCGGTCGGGCACATCAAAGCCCTTGGCGCGCGCACGGCTTAGGAAATCGGTGACATAGCTGGCGAGCCACAGATCATCCGACCCCGGCCCCCACAGACCAAACCCGCCGTTACTGGCCTGATTGCTTAGAACCCGTTCAATCGCCTGATCGACACGTTCGGCGATCTTGTCACGGTTGCCAAGGCCCATCACCTGCGCCACTTCGTTCAGATACAGCAGCGGCATGGCGCGGGATGTGGTTTGCTCGGTGCAGCCATAGGGGTAGCGATCCAGCGCGGCCAGCAGGCCGGGGGCGTCGAACTGTGCCAGTGGTCCCGCCGACAGGATGGCCGAACCGGTGCCGGGTTTGAAATCGGCAAACAGGTTGTCATCCAGCGTGAAGGTATCGCCCGCGTTCAGGGTAAAGCGGCGGGTAAAGGAAACCTCGGGGTCCAGCGATTGCACCGCGATGGTCAGCGGTTTGTTCAGCACTTTGCCATCCGGTGTGGTCAGGCTGACGTTGATCTTATGCGCACCAATATCGGTGGCCGTGATCGGCACCGAGAAGGTTGTCTTTTGCAAATCACCAAGGGTGAATTCGGCAGGCACATCGCTGGTGCTGACCGCAACACCCTGCCCCCATATTTCCAGCCCCATTTTGCCCGAAGGCCCTGTAGCGTGGGTGATTTCCAGCAACATGCGGGATGTATCCCCGGGCGCAAGGAAACGCGGCAGGCTGGCGGTAAGGACCACAGGGTCGCGCACCAGAACATCCTTTTCCGCCTTGCCCACACCCGTGGCCGTCCAAACCACAGCCATCAGGCGCACGGTGCCGTTGAATTCAGGCATATCAAATGTAGCATGGGCAATCCCGTTTTCGTCCACCTGAACGGGGCCGCTGAAATAGGCGACCAGTTCTTC
>CAZIDQ010000017.1:0-10819 GCA_964538015.1 uncultured Marinosulfonomonas sp. | reverse complement strand
ACCGGCGCATAGGACAGGCCCAGCGCGCGGGCGGGGTTGTGACCGGCGGCCACATCCATCGGGCGGATCACGGTGGCGGTGACGTAAGCACCGGCCCCCCATTTATCGGTTACCGGCAGCGGGATCAGGTTTTCACCCTGCACCACATCCACCACTTTCATATCAATCAGGTGGTTCGACATCACCGTCACCAGCGCCTTGCCCGCATAACGGGGCACCACGCGCAGGGTGGCGGTTTCGCCGGATTTATAGGCGGGTTTGTCCAGCGACACTTCCAAAGTGTCAGGCGTCGAGGCCGCATCGGCAGAGGCATACCAACCGGCATAGAAATCGGTCGAAGACGCCAGATAGGTCCCGTCGGCACGTTCCACCACCAGTTCGTATTCGCCCCAGTCAACCGGCGCTTCAATGGTGATCGGTGCGCCGTTTAGATTAGCGGTGCCAGCAGCCACGCGTTTACGGGTCTGGATTTCTTCCCAGTTCCAGTTGCCGTATTGCTGATACCACTGATAACGGGTGTGAATCCGGTTCACGGTCCATTTCACTTGCATCGGGGTTTGGGCTTCGTCCTGATCAATCGCGATGATCTGGAAGGTGGCGGCAGAACCTTCAGCCACCACATCGTCAAACAGCGGCTTGATGCCGATCATCGGACCGTCAGGGGCAAGACGCTGGGTGATGCGGCGCTCAACGGGACGGCCCGAACCTTCGGAAATACGCACGGTAAAGCGTGCCTCCAGCGGCTGGGTGGCCTGTTCGATATGCGGAAATTCGACAGGGATACGAACAATGCCCGCATTATCGGTGCGCAGGTCGTAAGGCAGGGATTTCACCGCCGGATTAAGCCGTTCATTATAGCGGCCAAAGCTGTAGCCGGGATAGGATTTCAAACCGTCGCTGGCCCGCACCATGACTTCGCCTTCAATCGGCAAATCGGCCCCCGGTGCACCAAACAGATAGCGCACATCGGCGGTCAACATGGTGCCTTCGGACAGGCGCAGCGGCGTGTCGGGCAAGGTCAGGTCGAAATCAATGCGTTCGGGCAGGAAATCCTCGACCAGCACAGTGGTGCTTGCCAGCGCGGGGGCGTCCACATCGGTGAACAGCTCCAGCCGCCAAGTGCCACGCGGCACGCGGGGGCCGGTGGGCAGGTTAAAGATGTGACCACCAGCGCGTTCATCCGTGGCAGTCGAAACCTGACGGCTGTATTCCACCCCGTCAGGGCGGGTCAGGATGGCGGTTAGCGGCAGGCCGACGATAGCATCGGCGGTCGCGTCACGGGTCAGGGCGGTGACATTGATCACCTCGCCCGCATGGTAAGCACCGCGGTCGGTGGTCATGAACACGTCAATATGTTTGGCCGGCTCGCGCCCCTCGACCCCACGATCGGACAGGTCGAATTCAGGATCACTTAGCGACAGGAAGGCAATATCCTTGTCCCCGTCCTTGGCAATAATCAGCGCCGGTTTCGAGCCACCAGTGCCGCGCGCCAGAGCATCAGGGAAACGGACATAACCGCGTGAATCCGTCTCTAATTCAGCCAAAACAGCGTTTGCGCGGGACAACAAGGTTACCGTGATCCCTGCGCGTGGCTCGGCATCGCCCAGACCACGGACAAAGACGTGAACGCCATCAGCCCCGCTCATGGTGGCCAGCCCCAGATCGGACAGCACAAACCACTGGGTCGCGGGTGGGTTATCGTAAGGATCGGCCCCCGGAACGCCGGCTTGCAGCGCATAGATGCCTGGCGGCAGATCGTTGATGACTTCGCCCATCGGCAGGCGGGTGGTCATGTCCTGATTAAGCGACATTTTCACTTCGCCGGTGCCACGCCAGATTTCCTCGGCCACCTGACCCGCGAAATTCTGGAGCTGCCATTGCGACAGGGGACGCCCGAAATAGTCGTCCTGCATCGCGCGCAGCAGATTGCGGTCGCTGACACGGCGCAGCACCAGTTCCAGTTCGGTCACATTGACGGTCTGAACCGGAATGCCTGCATCAGCGGATTTGGGCAGCACATAGGCGCGGCCCGGAAAGGTCACAGTCGGATTGCGGTCATTAACATAGAGCGACAATTTAACCGGCTCGAGCAGAGTTTCACCGGATGCGGCAGGCAGCCCTTCGCGCAGCACCATGTCATAGCGTTTGCCATGTTCGACGCCAGACACGCACAAACGGTTATCGCTGGATTCGACCGACAGGCCATTGGAGGACAGACGAACGTAGGGGGTGTAATCGACGACTTTGTCCAGCGGCTCGGAAAACTGTGCGCAGATACGCGGCTCGGCCAGATCGCTTTCGATATCGTGTTCCGTTACCTTCAGACCGTATTTGTCGATGGCATACTTCAGTTTCTCCATTACCTTTTTGGTCGGGGAAATGCTTTCGGCCAGACGCAGCGCCTTTAACATGGCGCGGTTGCGCCCGTTTAGCTCCAACGCGTCGGCCATCGCCAGCAGGGATGAAACCTTGTCGCCATCCGATGCACTGCGCAAATAGGCATTAACCGAAGCCGCCAGCGCGCGCACCTTATTACGGCGTTTGTCGCTATAATCACCGGACCGGTTCTGAAACGCCGCGCGGGAATATTCCACCCACAGGCCAGGCACGTCAGACAATGTAATCGCGGCGCCAAAGAATTCTTGCGCTTTGGTTTGTCGCGCCTTTCGTCCCATCTGCCAAAGCGAAACAGCATCTTCGCCCATTGTGTCGTAAAGCCCCGCCAGATCGGTTGCAAAATCCTTGGCTACCTGAAAATCGCCCGGCCGCATAAAGCCCAGTTCAACCGCCCGCGCAGGTGCCGCCGCCAGAATTCTCGGATCGGTCAGCAACACACGGGCAGATATCGCACCGTCATAGGGCTGGGTTTCGCTCACATCACTTTTGGGAAAGCAGGAATTCGAGCGCGCGTTGAAGGTAAATGCCTGACAACGCGAATCCGCCAGACAGGCCCGCTCGCAAGCGGGCAACGTCGTATCAAACAGCGATTGCAGGTCCGAGCCGTAAAAATCCACATCCCGTGTGATTGCAAGGCGGCGGTCGGGGATCAGATCATTGGCCCAAACGGACGTGGCGAACAGTATTAAAATGGCGGCGGCTTTGACGACAAGGCGCATGAATAACCCTCCTGAAAATAATGCGCGCATGGTCGCATAGTCCGACATAAGGCGCAATCGCCACTTGGGTGAAAAAAATCCGCTGCGGTTAAGCTGTTATTCACCATGTTCATGGAATGCTTGGGCAACAACACGTCCCGCGATACGGAGGCAAGGATGGAAATCAGCGAAAAACTGGCGCAGGAACGGCGCGGGCGTCTGGCGGCAGAGCGGCTGCTGGAGCAGAAACAAAATGAACTGTTCAACGCCAATTCGCGGTTGGGGCAACACGCGCGCGCCTTATCGGTCGAAATCGTCGAAAAGCGCAACGAGACCGAAGAACTGAAGGGGGAAAATTCCCGCGTGCGGTCTGATCTGAAAACCGCCGAACGCCGCTTGTGGGATTCGATCCAGACCATTCAGGATGGCTTTGCTGTGTTTGACATGAACGACTGTATGGTGTCCGCCAATCAGGCCTATCTGGGTGCCTTTGACGGGTTGGAGGAGGTCCGGCCTGGCGTCAGCTATGTGCGCATCGTGCAATTGCTGGTCGAAGAGGGCATCGTTGATATCGGTGCCAAAACCCCGATGGAATGGCGCGACAGCATGTTGACCCGCTGGCACACCGACCCGATCGAACCCCGCGTGATCCGCCTGTGGAACGGCGAATACATCAAACTGGTTGACCGCCGCGCCAGCGATGGCGACACGGTTACGCTGGCCCTAAATATCACCGACCAAATCCGCCACGAGGCCGAGCTGAACAAGGCCCGTGATAACGCCGAAGCCGCCAACCGCGCCAAATCGGCGTTTCTGGCAAACATGAGCCACGAAATCCGCACCCCGATGAACGGGGTTGTGGGCATGGCCGATCTGCTGACCGACACGCCGCTGGACGACGAACAGCGCCTGTATGTCGATACCATTAAAAATTCCGGCGAGGCGTTGCTGGTGATCATCAACGATGTGCTGGATTACTCCAAGATCGAGGCGGACAAGCTAACGCTGAATTCCGAACCCTTTGATCTGGAACAATGCATCCACGAAATCGCCACGCTGTTGCAGCCCTCGGTTCAGGACAAACCGGTCGAAATTCTGGTGGATTTCGACATGTTCCTGCCCACGCAATATATTGGCGATGCGGGCCGAATGCGGCAGATCCTAACCAACCTGATCGGCAATGCGGTGAAATTCACCCATGAGGGCCATGTGGCTATCCGTGTGGTCGGGCTGGACGCGGGCAAGGGCAAAACGCGGGTGCATATTTCAATCGAGGATACCGGCATCGGCATTGCCCCCGAAATGATTGATCACGTCTTTGGCGAATTCAATCAGGTCGAGGACGAGCGTAACCGCAAATTCGAGGGCACCGGTCTGGGGCTGGCGATTACCAAACAGTTGATCGAACTGATGGACGGCGAAGTCTGGGTGGATTCCGTGGTGGGCGAAGGCTCCAGCTTTGGCTTTCACGTCACCCTGCCCGTCCATGAGCCCGCCCTGATCGCCCCGGACGATTCCCTGTCGCATATCAATCAGGCGCTGATTGTCAGCCCGATGCGCGGCGCGGTTGAAATCCTGACAAAACAACTGGCACTGCTTGGAATCAAGGCCATCAGCTTTGATCGTTGCGACGTGGCGCTGGCGGCGGATTTTAAAAAACCGGACATCGGGTTTGTAGACCAGATATTGCTTGAAAAGGGTGGCAAAGGTCTGGCCGAGGGGCTGCATACCAAATTCCCGACGTTGCCCTTGGTCCTGCTGGGAACCGACCGCGAAATGCTGGGCGACAGTCCGGCGCTGGCGGTGCTGCAAAAACCGATTTTGCGGCGGGCCTTGTATGAAGCACTGCTAAATCTGGATGAATCCTTGCCGGACGAGGCGGAAGAAGTGCTGGTTCCCGAATTCGACATTGAAGACATGACCGCGGTTGCCAAGAGTGAACCGCCCGCACCGCCCATCGCCGAAGAGCCGCCGCAAACCGAACGCAAAATGCGTATTTTGGCGGCCGAAGATAACAAAACCAACCAGTTGGTATTCCGCAAAATGGTCAAGGATCTGAACATCGAATTGCAGTTCGCCAACAACGGGGTCGAGGCGGTGGAATTGTTTGAAAGCTTCTGTCCCGATATGATCTTCATGGATATTTCCATGCCGATGATGGACGGCAAAGAAGCCACCCGCACAATTCGCGAAATCGAGAAAAAATCAGGCCTGCCCCGCACACCTGTCGTGGCCCTGACCGCGCACGCAATGGCGGGGGATGATACGGAAATTCTGGCGGCGGGGTTGGATTATTACCTGACAAAACCGCTGCGCAAGGCCGCGATCTGTGAAAAGGTTTCGACATTGGCCCCCGAAGGGGTGTCGCCGGTGATGCCGGATCAGGCCTCGGGGTAATCCCGCAGGAAAACCCAGCGGTCACCCTCGGACATATCGGCGTTGAACCGGTAACCGCCGGTGTCGAAATCCTTGATCCCTTTGGGATCACTCAGCCGCCGTTCGATAACAAACCGCGCCATCGCCCCGCGCGCCTTTTTGGCGAAAAAGCTGACGATTTTCGGCGTGCCTGCCTTTTCCTCCATGAATACCGGCGTGATCACCCGCAGTTTCAAGGCATCGCGATCCACCGCATCAAAATATTCCACCGAAGCGCAGTTCACCAGCACATCCGCGCCGACCTTTTTCGCCGCGTCGTTCAGCGCCTTTGCGATCCGGTCACCCCAGAATTCATACAGGTTCTTGCCGCGCGGGGTTTTCAACCGGCTGCCCATTTCCAGCCGGTAAGCCTGAATCAGATCACGCGGGCGCAGCAAACCATAAAGCCCGGACAGAATACGAAAATGGTCCTGCGCCCAGTCCATTTCGTCCGCGTCCAACGTTGCGGCCTCAAGCCCCGTGTAGGTATCGCCGGAAAACAGCAGCGCGGCGGGTTTGGCGTTCTCATGGGTGGAAACAGGCTCAAACGTTGCGAAACGATCCGCGTTCAGACGGGCCAGTTTGTCGCTGATCTTCATCAGCTTTTGCAGATCATCCGGCGTCAAATCCCGCGCATATTCGGCCAGTTCGTTCGCCGCGTCCTGAAAGGCGGGCAAAGTTGCGTCCGGCAGCATGGCCGCCTTTTCGTTCAGCCGTTTGGCCGGTGAAACCACAATCAGCATCTATTCCCCCTCGCTTAACACATCCAGAAACGCCGCGCCAAAGCGTTCGGCCTTGCGTTCGCCCAGCAGGCGTTCCATCGCGGATTGGTCCGATGGTTTAGCACTCGCCACCTTGGCCAGCAAGGACGCGGAACAGGACATCGGTTTATCCAGCCCGTCCGGCCCGCGCGCGAGCATCCCCTGCACTTCCAGCAGTCGGTCATACAGCGCCCCCGCATCACGCCCCGCCAGTTTGCGGCGGTGCGGGTGGGTGGCAACGGCAGCCTCGCCGGTGATGATCTGCAAGAAAGTCTCGCCGTATTTCTCAAGCTTTTTCGCACCGACCCCACCGATATGCGCCATTTCATCCAGCGTTTGCGGACGGGTCTGGGCCATTTCAATCAGGGTGCGGTCGTTGAAAATGATATAGGCGGGTGCACGGGCCTCCTCGGCCAAGGCACGGCGCTTGGCCTTTAGGGCGGACAACAGCGGCGCATCCTCCTCCGAGACCAGTGCCTTGACCACAGGGCCGCGCGACGCTTTGGCACGGCGGATAGTGTCACGGCGCAGTTCGATCTTTTGCTCGTCCCGCAGGATCGGGCGGGCGTTTTCGGTCATCCGAAAAGCGCCAAAGCGTTCAGAGTCGGGGCGGATCAGATCAAACCCCATCATCTGCCGGAAAATCGCCTGCCATTCGTTGCGGCTGTAATCCTTGCCCACACCGAATGTCGGCAGGGTATCATGGCCGCGTTGCTGCACCTTGTCGGTTTCGTTGCCGATCAGAATGTCGATCAAATGCCCCGCACCGAAATATTCGCCCGTGCGCAGGATTGCCGACAGGGCCATGCGCACCGCCGTGGTGCCGTCAAAGGTTTCCGGCGGGGTCTCGCATTGATCGCAATTGCCGCATGGATCACTTTCTTCGCCAAAGAACGCCAGCAATTTTTGGCGGCGACAGCCCAATGCCTCGGCCAGACCCAGCAGGGCGTTCAGGCGGGCATGATCAGCAGCGCGGTGTTCGGGCGGAGCCAATCCTTCATCGATCTGTGTGCGGCGCAGACGGATGTCATCGGGGCCGTATAGGGTGAGCGTTTCGGCAGGCGCCCCGTCACGACCAGCGCGGCCGATTTCCTGATAATAGGATTCAATCGATTTGGGCAGGTCGGCGTGGGCGACCCAGCGGATATCGGGTTTGTCGACCCCCATACCAAAAGCCACGGTGGCAACCACAATCAAACCATCTTCGACCTGAAACCGTTGTTCGACCACGCGGCGATCCCCGGCTTCCATGCCTGCATGATAATGGCAAGCACTGTGGCCTGCATCGTTCAACGCTTTGGCAATACCCTCGGTTTTCTTGCGGGTGGCGCAGTAGACGATGCCGGATTGCCCTTTGCGGGCAGCAGCAAATTCGAGGATCTGACGGCGGGGGGAATCCTTGGATTCAAACCGCAGATGGATGTTGGGCCGGTCAAACCCGTGCAGGAACACGGCGGGGTCAGAGCCATCAAACAGGCGGGTGATGATCTCGGCGCGGGTTTCCTCGTCTGCGGTGGCGGTAAAGGCGGCCAGTTGCACGTTCAGGGTGCGGCGCAGATCGCCAAGGCGCAGGTAATCGGGGCGAAAATCATGGCCCCATTGGGAAACGCAGTGGGCTTCGTCCACCGCAATCAGGGTGGTGTTGATCCGCTGCAAAAACGCCTGTGTGCCCGAGGACGCCAGCCGTTCGGGGGCCATATACAGGATTTTCAAACGACCATCGTTGGCGGCGGCATAGACGTATTCGGTCTCTTCCTCGGTATTGCCCGAGGTTAGCGCGCCAGCCTCGACCCCCGCTTCTTGCAAGGCGCGGACCTGATCGCGCATCAGGGCAATCAGCGGCGAAATCACCACCGTCACCCCGTCGCGCATCAGGGCGGGCAGTTGGAAACACAGGGATTTACCGCCGCCGGTGGGCATGATCGCCAACGTATTGCGGCCCTGCACCACGGCATCCACGATCTCGGCCTGACCGGGGCGAAACTGGTCAAAGCCAAAGATAGATGAAAGAAGGCCGGTCGCGTCAGACACGGGTTAGAAGAAGAACGCGGCGTTGTTTCGCAGGATAATCCGCAAAACGATAATGGCTAAAAATGCGACCAGCGGGGCAAGATCCAGCCCCGGTGTTGCTGGCAAAAACTGGCGGATGCGGGAATAGAGCGGTTCCAGCAGGCGGTTCAACCCGTACCAGATTTGCGCGACCACGGGCTGATGCAGGTTCAGCACCTGAAAATTGATCAGCCAGCTCATGATGATATGGGCGATCATGATGAACCACATCACATCAAGGATCAGGTTCAGGATTTGATAAAGCGAAGTCATGTGCAGCAGCCCTTATAAGCGTTTGTCGGATACCTAAGCATCAGGCGGGGATATGGCAAGCGCTGTGCCGCCACGTTGCGCTTAACGCAAGGTGTTATTCCCCCACATTGCATCGACATCACAAAAGAGCCGTTAATGAATAGCGCATAGAATTCCAGTGCAGAACCCAGTTGCATAAATAGAACAACACATCAGAGTGGAGTTCGTTTAAATTGACGCCCCAATAGGTGGTATTGTAGACGTCGCATAGGTAGTGTTGTTTTTCTGATCACAACCCGCCAACGGTGCTTTCACCAGTGTTTCTTTTAAAATCCAACGCGCAAACTGTCTTTAAGGCTGATTGCAAGTTCAGAATATAACAGATTCAAGTTGGGGAAAAAAATGAGAACTTTTATCGCAACCGCAATTCTGGGCATGGCATCAATCCCATCCATGACAACGGCGCAAGAATTCAACCTTTACACCGATGCACGTATTCACGCACGTACTGTTGCCAATGGTGATCTTGAATATGCAGGTACGTCTTCTGACTTGGGCCGGACATATCTTAGGTTTGAGGGTGTTGTCGGCTTTGACGTCAAATTCGATACGTTTACAATTTCTCCACGGATCGCTTCTCACGGGTTTAATACGGATATTGCTCAGGTTGGTGTTGAGAAAGAGAATGATCTGCTTCCTTATGTTGAGTTAAGCTTTGATCGCTGGACGTTGTCTTTTGGCGACGTTCAAGGCACGCCCTTACCCGTTGCCCGTGGCATTCAGGGCCACAGCGTTATTGAAACACGGCCGATTTATGCAATCTGGGGAAACCGTCACGACGGGCAGGTGGAAAATTTCGCGCCAATTTCAGGATATCATGACAATTCCCGTCAGTCCTCGAGCGGTAAGATCGCCATCGCATATAATGCACCAACATGGTTTGCCCGTGCAATTTACGATACTGGTCTTTTAGAAGACTACGATCCTGTATCCAATGTTGATGTATCTCGTGAATATTTCCGGCTAGAAGCCGGGCTGAATAAAACCTTAAATGACAACCTTGTATTGAATTTTGGCGCAGCTTTCTGGGATCAGGATTCGTATCAAAACACTTCCGGCAGAATTGTCGACCCGGTTCTGGGGACAAAGGCCGGCCGCTGGGGCGACGGTGCGCAAGGGATCGAATTCGGCGTTGCGGCTGATTTGGGCAAGCTGGGTCTTGGGTTTTCGGCAACACACATCAAGGGACCTTATACAAACTCAATTGCACAAACCGCCCCTGATGATAGTCGAAATGCCTATCACCTAACAGCTTCATACCAAATAAATGACGCTTGGTCAGTGGCTGGTGCATACTCCAAATATACTTGGGAACTTAGCGCCTCGGGCAGTCCGCAAGTTGACGGGCAGTTGATTCAGGTCGGGATTGAATGGAAACCAGTAGACCATGTGGCAATCGGCGCCGGTTATGCGTGGGGCGATGGTAACGGAGCCAATTCGGGTGGTGCAGCGGACAGCAAAATAAACTCGGTTATTCTCGGCCTTAATGTAGCTTTTTAAAAGCGGTTCTACTTCTCCTGACCAGAGGTATTTACTCTTTCCGCCAGGCTTAGAAAGCAAACCCGCATTGGGGCGGGATTAATGGAACCTTGCCTTGTGCCTGTTCAATCTTTGCTGATACCGTGTAGCGCAAATCCCGTAGTTAAGGAGCCGTTAATGTATCCGTTTTTGCGCATGGGCAAAGAACTGATTGTGCACCGAAATGCACCGCCACTGAAGATGGGCGAGGTGCATGTGTCCAATCACATCTGCTGGCCGTGGGATCTGGATTTCTGGTTCGAGCTGAACAACGGGCGCACCCTGACGCTGTATGATCTGGGGCGGATACCGCTGGCGAACCGTATGGGTCTGATCGGCGCGATACGCAAAAACCACTGGGGGCTGACGGTGGCGGGGACTTCGGTGCGTTATCGTCGGCGCGTGCGGATGTTCCAACGGTTTCAAATCCACAGTCGGGCGCTGGGCTGGGACGAACGGTTTTTGTATCTGGAACAATCTATCTGGACCCGTGGCCATTGCGCCAATCAGGCGCTATACCGCACGGCTGTAACCGGACCGGACGGGATTGTTGACCCTGCCAAAGTGGGTATTGCAATGGGGTATAGCGAAACCAGCCCCGAATTGCCCGAGTGGGTGCAAAACTGGATCAAGGCCGAGGACACCCGCCCTTGGCCGCCGGAAAACCAC
>CAZIDQ010000016.1:15992-29256 GCA_964538015.1 uncultured Marinosulfonomonas sp. | reverse complement strand
TAGTAATCGGCAAAGCCCGCGTAAATCGCATCATCCGCCCCCAGCCGCGCGCCGGTGGTGCCAATGTATTCGCCCAGCCGTCCGGGCGCGCGGGCCAGTATCAGCGAGCCACCCACATCCGGCACCAGACCAATGCCACATTCCGGCATGGCGATCTGGCTGCTTTCGCCGACAATCCGGTGGCTACCGTGACAGCCCACACCAACGCCGCCGCCCATGGTGAACCCCTGCATCAGGCTGGCCACGGGTTTGGGAAATTCGAACAGTTTGGCGTTCATCCGGTATTCGTCCCGCCAGAACCTGCGCCCGTATTCATAATCGCCGCGCTTGCCGCTGGCATACATTTCGGCAATGTCGCCGCCTGCGCAAAACGCCCGATCCCCTGCCGCATCAATCAGCAGCATTTTAACGTCGTCATCCTCGCGCCACGCATCCAGCGCCTTTTCAATCTCAAGGCACATCTCGTAGGTCAAAGCATTCAACGCCTCGGGACGGTTCAAGGTGATCCGCCCCAGTTTGCCGTCTTTGCGAATGTCGATTTCGGCCATCTATCCACGCTCCGCCAGCATTTGCCGCGCCGTGATCATGCGCATGATTTCATTGGTGCCCTCAAGGATTTCATGCACCCGCAAATCGCGCACCAGTTTCTCGATGCCGTAATCCGCCAGATAGCCGTAACCGCCATGCAGTTGCAGGCACTGGTTTACTGTTTTACTACCGGCCTCGGTGACGAATTTCTTGGCCATGGCGCAATATTTCGTGGCGTCCGGCGCGCCCTGATCCAGCTTCCAAGCCGCCTGATGCAGGAACACCCGCGCCGCAGCCATTTCGATTTCCATATCCGCCAGCCGGAATTGCAACGCCTGAAACTGGTCAATCGGGCGGCCAAATGCCTTGCGCTCGCCCATATACTCCAGCGTTTTGGTCAGTGCGGCCTGCGCGCCCCCCAGCGAGCAGGCGGAAATATTCAAACGCCCCCCGTCCAGACCCTTCATTGCATAGGTGAACCCTTTGCCCAGTTCCCCCAGCAGGTTGCCCGCCGGTATCTGGCAATTATCCAGTTGCACCTGACGGGTCGGTTGACTGCGCCAGCCCATCTTTTCCTCTAGCCCGCCAAAGCTGAGGCCCTCGGTGCCATCGTCAATCACAAAGGCGGAAATCCCCTTGGGGCCATCGCCGCCGCTGCGGGCCATGACGATATAGGCGTCCGAATAGCCGCCGCCGGAAATGAAGGCCTTGGTGCCGGTTAGGGCATAGCCAGCATCATTTTCAACTGCTTTGGTTTTAAGTGCAGCTGCATCCGAGCCGCTGGCGGGTTCGGTCAGGCAGTAGGAGAAAAAGCACTCCATCGTGATGGCGCGGGGCAGGTATTTTTCGCGCAATTCAGGCGAGGCGAATTTGTCTAGCATCGCTGCGCACATGTTGTGGATCGACAGGAAGGCCGCAACGGATGGGCAGGACATCGACAGCGCCTCGAATACCAAAGTTGCGTCCAGACGGGACAGGCCGGAGCCGCCGTTTTCCTCGGACACATAAAGCCCGCCAAAGCCCAGTTCGGCCAGTTTGGGCCATAGATCCTTGGGGATATTGCCGGATTTCTCCCATTCATGAGCAAAGGGGGCGATATGTTCTTCGCCAAACGCCTTGGCCATGTCGAAAATCAGGGTTTGTTCTTCGGTCAGCGCAAAATCCATCGGTGTTCCCCAGATCGGTTGAATTGAACATATGTTTAATTTCCAATTCTTTCAGGAGTTTTGCAAGCGGCGTCTTGAGGATGTAAATCGGCGCCGAAATCTTGCAAAGATTTCTATCTGTTTTCTTTGAAAGAAAACAACTGCGGGCCGATAATTGAACACCTTCATAAATCGGCGTGATATTCCTCGATCAGATGACGCACGATGTCGCGCAGAGCCTCGTCGGTGGATTTTCCGGCGTCAATCGATGCATTGTATGTTGCGCGCTGACGGTCGGCGCTGCTGCCGGATGCGACAATTTCCTGCGCTGTTTCAATTTCAGCACGGCAATTCAGGGCTTCGGCATCTTCTTGCACCAGATCAATCATTTCGCGGATCAATTCATCCATTGGCACAATCCGGTGGTGGCCAAAATCAATCAATCCGCCAGAAACGCCGTACCGCTGGGCCCGCCAACGATTTTCGGCAATAAGGAAATTGTCATACAGCCGCCAGCGCTGGTTTTTTGTAGACAAACGCCACAACATTCGCGTCAGACATTGGGTTATCGCCGCCAAGGCCAGCGTGTGTTCCAGTCGCGGTGAGACATCGCAAATCCTTGATTCAATGGTAGGAAACCGTGCTGACGGGCGTAAATCCCACCAGATTTTGCTGCTGTCCTCGATCACGCCCAGACCGACAAGCGCCTGAACCGAACGCTCGAATTCGCCCCAGCTGCGCAGTTGCGGGGGTAAGCCCGTGCGGGGCAGGTTATCGAATACGGTCAGGCGGTAACTGGCCAGTCCGGTGTCATCGCCTTGCCAGAATGGCGATGATGCCGAAAGCGCCAACAGGTGCGGCAGGAAATAGGTCAGCTGGTTCATTATATCAATGCGCTGATCCTTACCGGGGATGCCGACGTGCACATGCATGCCACAAATCAGCATCCGCCGCACCACGCCGGCCAGATCATTGCGCAGGGCGTTATAACGATCCTTGTTGGTGTGGTGCTGGTCCTTCCAGTCGGCAAACGGGTGGCACGAGGCCGCGATCGGCACCAGCCCGTGTTCGGCCGCATGTTTGGAAATGCAGGCCCGCAGGCGCTTTAGATCGTCGCGGGCATCATTAATGGTCTGGCACACTTTGGTCCCGACCTCGATCTGGCATTGCAGGAATTCGGGACTGACCTGACCGCCCATTTCGGCCATGCAACTGTCCATCAACGCTTGTGGTGCGCGGGCCAGTTCCAGTGTTTGTGCATCGACCAGAAGGTATTCTTCCTCGACACCGATGGTGAAAGGCGGCTCTTGAAATGGCACGGTATCCTCCCTTTTGTCGTTATATAGGAAGGATTGCAGGGTTTTTGCTTTACGGCAAGGGTGTTGGGCCCGACATCAGGTCGTTTGTTTTAGCAGGTCGGCCAGTTTGCCTGTACGACATCCCAGCAGCACTTCTGCTTCGGATATGTTAGAAACGATACGTCGCACGACAGGGGTGTCCAGATTGTCCCACGACCGAAGAACCATTTTAGCGGCTTCCAGGGCGATGGGGGTAGGGGCAACCACGACGCTTAAAATATCCGACTTGGCGTCGGCAATCAGATCGACAATACGCGCCTGCGCCTTCATTACCTTTACATATTCCAGCTTGATTCCGGTAAGATCCCTCAGGTCAACCAGATGCTTGTATTCGACCCGAAAATCCGGATGGTTCCGTACCCCTTCAACAACACTTAGGTAGTCGTTAATTGTCACTTCGCCGTTGTAACGGGCGTAGACAAGGCTGTGTTCCGGCAGGATGCGAAAGAATGAGGGCAATGTGTATTCTACCTTTATAGAACCAGAAAGCAGGAACGGCTAGAACCGGCGCTGCTTTTAATACACATATTTGGTAGCGAGCCGCGTGCCTTGAAACAATGGAAAAGTGATCATTCCGTCGGGGCAAATGCAAACAACCCCGCCAAAATGGCGGGGTTGTTATGGGTTTTACCACTGTGTGGCGAATTATCAGTCGTCGATTGCCTTAAAGTGGAATTCGCCGCCTTCTTTGATGCCCGAGGGCCAGCGCGATGTGACTGTTTTTGTCCGGCTGTAGAATTTGAACGAATCCGGTCCATGCTGGTTCAGATCGCCAAACATCGATTTTTTCCAGCCGCCAAAAGTGTGATAGGCCAGCGGCACAGGCACAGGCACATTGACGCCAACCATGCCGATATTCACACGGGATGTGAAATCGCGGGCGGTGTCGCCGTCACGGGTAAAGATGGCGGTGCCGTTGCCGTATTCGTGGTCCATCACCATTTTCAGCGCATCATCATAGGTTTCGGCGCGCACGGTACAAACAACAGGACCAAAGATTTCGGTCTTGTAGATATCCATATCCGTGGTGACATTGTCAAACAGGTGCGGGCCAACGAAGAAGCCGTTTTCATAGCCCTGCAATTTGAAATCACGGTTATCAACCACAAGGGTCGCGCCCTGATCAACGCCGCTCTGGATCAGGCCCAGAATACGCTCTTTGGCTTCGGCGGATACAACCGGGCCGTAATCCACGTCGTCGCCATCAGTGTAGGGGGCAACGCGCAGCTTTTCGACCCGTGGCACCAGTTTTTCCATCAATCTGTCTGCGGTGCCTTCGCCCACAGGCACAGCAACCGAAATCGCCATGCAGCGCTCGCCAGCGGCACCAAAACCGGCCCCGACGATAGCATCGGCAACTTGGTCCATATCGGCGTCGGGCATGATGACCATGTGGTTTTTCGCGCCACCAAAGCACTGCGCGCGTTTGCCGTTGGCTGTGGCGCGGCTGTAGATGTATTGCGCAACAGGGGTCGAGCCAACGAACGAAACACCCTGAATGATGTCATTGTCCAGCAGCGCATCAACGGCTTCGTTTTTACCGTTCACAACCTGGAACACACCTTCGGGCAGACCGGCCTCAACAAACAAGGCGGCCAGCATCATCGGAACCGACGGGTCGCGCTCGGAGGGTTTGAGCACAACCGAGTTGCCACAAGCCAGTGCAGGGGCAATGTGCCAAAGCGGCATCATGGCCGGAAAGTTGAACGGCATGATCGAGCCGACAACGCCCAGCGGCTGGCGCATGGAATACATATCAATGCCGGTGCCGGCCCCAACAGTATATTCGCCTTTCAGCAGTTCGGCAGCGCCGATGCAATATTCCACAACTTCCAGACCACGCTGAACGTCGCCTTTGGCATCCGGAATGGTTTTACCGTGCTCGCGGCTAAGGGCTTCGGCCAGTTTATCCATGTCGCGGTTGATCAGGCCGACCATGGCCATCATCACACGGCCACGCACCTGTGCGTTTTTCGCACCCCATGCGGGCTGGGCTGCAGCGGCGGCTTCAATCGCCGCGTTCATTTCGGCAGCCGAGGCCAGATCGACCTTATACTGAACTTCGCCGGTGGCGGGGTTCATGATGTCGCCTTGCTGGCCCGAGGTGCCTTTGACCATCTTGCCGTTGATAAAATGTCCGATATCCATATTCGAATCCTCCGAGGTATTATTGGGTTTTTGGTTGGGTGCAGTTTAGCCTTGCAAAAATGCCATGAAAAGGGGCAGTTTCCCAAAGGGGCTTTGCAATAATACAGGTACGGATATGGCGTTTGACTGGGATGATATGCGGGTGTTTCTGGCGGTGGCGCGGGCCGAAAGCCTGTCGCGGGCCGGAAAGGCACTGAAACTGGACCCGGCCACGGTGGGGCGGCGGATTGCGCGACTTGAGGATAAGCTGGGGGCGGCGCTGTTTGCCAAATCGGTGCAGGGGTATGTTCTGAATAGCGAGGGTGAGCGGCTATTGGCCCATGCCACACGGGCCGAAACCGCGCTGGCGCAAGGGGCCGAGGAATTGCACGGGCAGGCGGGGCAGTTAAGCGGTGTTGTGCGGATCGGGGCGCCGGATGGTTCGGCCAACTATCTGCTGCCGCAGGTGTGCGCGGCGATTTGCGATGAAAACCCGGGGCTTGAGGTGCAGATCGTGGCGCTGCCCCGCGTGTTCAACCTGTCCAAACGCGAGGCTGATATGGCGATCACCCTGTCACGGCCCACAGCGGGGCGATTGATGGCGCAAAAGATTGCCGATTACAAACTGCATCTGGCGGCGACCCAAGGTTATCTGGACAGCCATCCGCCCATTCGCAAACTGAAGGATCTGAAGGGGCACCGGATCATCGGCTATATCCCCGATATGATCTTCGACAAAGAGGTGGATTATCTGGCGGAGACCGGCGTTGATCATGTGTCCCTTGCCTCCAATTCCGTGGCGGTGCAGGTGAACTGGGTGCGCCAAGGCGCGGGGCTGGCGATTGTGCATGATTTTTGCATGCCCACGTTGCCCGACATCCACCGCGTGCTGCCTGACAAGGTTTCACTAACGCGCACATTCTATCTGGTGCGGCATCTGGATGATAAACGGGTCGAACGTCTGAACCGCTTTGCCGAGAGTTTTATAGTGGGTATTCGGCGTGAAGTTGCGCGACTGGAAGAGCTGGCAAAACGCGCGACTTGACAGATTGTCGCAGGCAGGGGACGCTGTAGCTATCACGAAACCTATGAAGGAGACGCCGATGCTAGTTCACCAAATCCTGAAATCCAAGGCAACCGAGGGGGTTTTCACCGTCAAACCCGGGGCAAGCGTGGCGGACGCGGCATCGGTTTTATCGAACAACCGGATCGGTTCGGTTGTGGTGTCCGAGACGGGGAAAACAGCGGATGGAATATTGTCCGAGCGCGATATCGTGCGCGAGTTGGGCAAGCGGGGGGCGACCTGCATGGCGGATAAGGTTGATGATATGATGACGAAGAATATCGTCACCTGTAACTGCAACGAGCGGGCAGATGATATTTTAACGAAGATGACCGCGGGGCGGTTTCGTCATATGCCGGTGATCCGCGATGGCGAAATGGTCGGACTGATTACGCTGGGCGATGTGGTCAAGGCCCGTCTGAGCGAGCTTTCGATGGAGAAAGAGGCGCTTGAAGGGATGATCATGGGGCATTGATGCCTGTTTGATTTTAAAACGGTTGCGCCGCGCGGGTGCGCGCCGCCCCGCGCTCGCCCCTTAACGGGGGCTCGCGCGGGGTGCCTCCGGCGGAGGTATTTAAGAAAAGAAGAAGGGGCGGGCGGTATTCTGCTTGCAATCGGTCGCGCAATATTGTTGCGTGCGCCTGAAGCAGAAGGGGGCAGACCATGCGCATTGCACTTTATCCGGGGACGTTTGATCCGATCACCATGGGGCACGTTGATATAATTCGACGCGGAGCTGCATTGGTGGACCGTTTGGTGATTGGTGTTGCCATCAACCGCGACAAGGGGCCGATGTTTACACTGGAAGAACGGGTGGCGATGGTGACGGCCGAATGTGCCGGATTGTCAAAGGAAACGGGCTGCGAGATTATGGTGCATCCGTTTGAAAACCTGCTGATTGATTGCGCCCATGATGTGGGCGCGCAGATCATCATTCGCGGCCTGCGGGCGGTGGCGGATTTCGAATATGAATACCAGATGGTTGGCATGAACAGGGCGATGGATGACACGATTGAAACCGTGTTTTTGATGGCCGAGGCCAAGCATCAGGCGATTGCCAGCAAGCTGGTGAAGGAAATCGGGCGATTGGGCGGAGATATTTCCAAATTCGTCACGCCGGATGTGGAAAAGGCGCTAAAGGCGAAATTCGTTTAGCGCAGCGCACCCGCGCCGGATCGGGCGCGGGCGGCTATTTGTCTTACAGGTATTTGGCCATTTCAATGGCGGTATCGGACATGCGGTTCGAAAAACCCCATTCATTGTCATACCACGTCAAGATGCGCACCATGTTGCCCGCAACCACTTTGGTTTGATCCATGTGGAAGATTGACGAATGCGGATCATGGTTAAAGTCGATGCTGACGTTGGGCACTTCGGTATAGCCCAGCACACCCTTTAGCGGGCCATCAGCAGCGGCTTTGATGGCGGCGTTGACTTCTTCAACTGTGGTGTCGCGGCTGGCCTCGAATGTTAGATCCACAACCGAAACATTCGGGGTGGGCACGCGGATCGAAACGCCGTCCAGTTTGCCATTCAGTTCGGGCAGAACCAGACCAACGGCCTTGGCGGCACCTGTGGAGGTGGG
The DNA here is from genome assembly GCA_964538015.1 of uncultured Marinosulfonomonas sp. Lineage (GTDB taxonomy): Bacteria > Pseudomonadota > Alphaproteobacteria > Rhodobacterales > Rhodobacteraceae > Profundibacter. Next base: position 21,450 of record CAZIDQ010000016.1, on the reverse strand, counting down.
GATCATGCTCATCGCCGCAGCGCGGGCGCGATAGAGGTCTTTGTGCATTGTATCGAGCGTGGGCTGGTCGCCGGTGTAGCTGTGGATCGTGGTCATAAAGCCGTGGTTGATGCCGATGGCGTCATTCAGGGTTTTGACCACGGGTGCCAAACAGTTGGTGGTGCAGGACGCGTTGGAGACGATCAGATCATCGGCGGTTAGTGTGTCGTGGTTCACCCCGTAAACGATGGTTTTGTCAGCACCCGCCGAAGGGGCGGACACCAGCACGCGGGACGCGCCGTTTTCCAGATGCACCAGTGCCTTTTCCTTGGCGGTGAAGATGCCGGTACATTCCATCACGATGTCTACATCGGCCCAAGGTAAATCAGCCGGATTGCGGATGGCTGTCACGGCAATCGGGCCACGGCCCGCGTCGATTGTGTCTTTGGTGGTTTTCACATCCACCGGAAAACGGCCATGCACGGAATCAAATTGCAAGAGGTGGGCGTTGGTTTCGACCGGCCCCAGATCGTTGATCGCGACGACTTCGATATCGGTACGGCCGGATTCAACAATGGCACGCAGGATGTTGCGGCCGATGCGGCCAAAGCCGTTGATGGCTACTTTTACAGTCATGGGAGGACTCCTTTTGATCATACGAAAACCGTCACCCGTGGGCGGTTATCGCTAACATGACCGAATGGTGTCCAAGGTCAACCGGACAATGCGTCTTTAATGCCAAAAAGCGATGTATTCGGTTAATTGCGCCAGCCGCCGCAGGACATTCAGCCAAAGCCCCCAGTCGAAATAAAAATAGTCGGCGGCAAAAACCGCAAGGATGGTGACGCCGAGTATTACAGCCAGAGTATTGGTCATTGCCCGCCTCATTGGGGGCAAATCCCCCGCGTTAGTGCAAAAAGCGCCCCATCGTCGCCGCGACATCGGCCATGCGACAGGAAAAGCCCCATTCGTTGTCATACCATGCCAGCACCCGCACCGTGCGTCCACCCACGACTTTGGTTTGTTCCGGTGCAAAGATTGATGACTGTGGTGTGTGGTTAAAGTCGATCGAGACTTTGGGTTCGTCATCATAGGCCAGAACCGCGCCCATGTGGCCGGCGGCGGCTTCGGCCATGATTTCGTTAACATCGGCCACGGTGACATCGCGCGAAGCCTCGAACGTCAGGTCCACGGCGGACACATTGGGGGTGGGCACGCGCAGGGCGGTGCCATCCAGTTTGCCCGCCAGTTCGGGCAATACCAGCCCCAGCGCCTTGGCAGCACCCGTGGATGTCGGGATCATCGCCATTGCGGCGGCGCGGGCGCGGTACAGGTCGGAGTGGCGGCGGTCCAGCGTGGGCTGATCACCGGTATAGCTGTGGATCGTGGTCATGATGCCGCGTTCAATGCCGATGGCATCGTTCAGCACCTTGGCCAGCGGGGCAAGGCAATTGGTGGTGCAGGACCCGTTTGAAACCAGCCGGTCGGTTTCCAGCAGGTCGCGGTGATTGACGCCGTAAACCACGGTGCGGTCCACATTGCTGGCGGGGGCGGAAATCAGAACCTTTTTCGCGCCACGCTTCAGATGAACCGAGGATTTGACGCCATCGTTGAATTTGCCGGTGCATTCCAGCACCACATCCACACCGTCCCAGTCCAGTTCCTGTGGATCATAGGTGGAGAACACCTTGATCGGGCCACGGCCCAGATCCAGCGTATCACCATCCACCACCACATCATTACCGAACCGGCCATGCACGCTGTCATACCGCAGCAGATGGGCGTTGGTTTCAATCGGGCCGGTGGCGTTGATTTTCACCACGCGCACGTCGTTTCGGGCGGCCTCGGCGATATGGGCCAAGGTGCAGCGACCGATGCGGCCAAAGCCGTTGATTCCAAGTGTGATTGGCATGTTTTGCGTTCCCTGTTTTCGCGCGGAGCCATCCGTGCCTGTTGCGACGCGTATAGGGGCAGCGATGATTCTGGAAAAGCGTTTATCGAGAGGGTGTTAGCGTAAACATGTGGTGTTAGCGCAAACGGTTGTCAGGTGTTATCGGTAACATTCAAAAACAACAAAAACGGGGGGCCGCAAAGCCCCCCGCAGGTGTTTCAATCGGCTGTGTCTTACAGCAAGGATTTCACCTTGTCGGCCACGGCCTGTGCGGTGATGCCGAACTTTTCATAGAGCACATCTGCCGGGGCCGAAGCGCCAAAGCTGTCCATGCCGACAAAGCCCGCCTTGGTGGATTTGCCACGCTCGCCGGTCAGCCAGCGATCCCAGCCCATCTGCACGGCGGCCTCGACAGCCACGCGCACCGGACCACCGGGCAGGATGCGTTTGCGATAGCGTTCGTCCTGTTCCGCGAACAGCTCCATGCAAGGCATGGACACAACGCGGGTGCCGATGCCTTCGGCTTGCAGGATGTCCCGCGCGGCAAGGGCGATTTCCACCTCGGAGCCGGTGGCCATGATGATGGCCTGACGTTTGCCCTCGGCGTCTTGCAGAACATAGGCGCCCTGTGCGGTCATGTTCTTGGTTTTATGTTCCAGACGCACGGTTGGCAGCCCCTGACGAGACAGCGCCAGAACGGACGGTGTTTCCTTGGACGTTAGCGCGATTTCCCAAGCCTCGGCGGTTTCCACTGTGTCGGCGGGGCGAAACACATAGGTGTTCGGCGTGGCGCGGGAAATGGCCAGATGTTCGACCGGCTGGTGGGTTGGGCCATCTTCGCCAAGGCCGATACTGTCGTGTGTCATCACATAGACCGTCGGCACCCGCATCAGCGCGGATAGGCGCATCGCGCCACGGGCGTAATCGGTGAAACACATGAAGGTGCCCGCATAGGGGCGGATGCCGCCATGCAGCACCATACCGTTCATCGCCGCCGCCATACCGTGTTCGCGGATGCCGTAATAGATGTAGCGCCCGCCACGGTTATCAATGTCGAAGGTGCCCATATCGCCGGATTTGGTGTTGTTCGATCCGGTCAGATCGGCCGAGCCACCCACAGTTTCAATCATGAACGGATTGACCACTTCCAGCACCATTTCGCTGGATTTACGGGTGGCAACCTTGGGCGCTTCTTCGGAAATCTGCTTTTTCAGTGCTTTGATGGTGGCCGACAGTTTCTTGTGCGGGTCCAGCGCATAGGCGCGCTGGAATTCGCGCTGCTTGTTGCCGGGGATGGTGGTAAAGCGTTCTTCCCATGCAACGCGCTCGGCCTTGCCGCGCGAACCGATGGCTTCCCACTGGGCCTTGATGTCTTTGGGGATGGTAAAGGCGGGCGACGTCCAGCCGTAGGCCTTTTTGGTATCCTCGATCAGTTTTGGATCGGTCAGCGCGCCGTGGCCCTTTGAGGTGTCCTGTGCGCTGGACCCGATTGCGATATGCGTCTTGCAAGCGATCAATGATGGCTTTTTGGTTTTTTTGGCGGCGGTCAGGGCTTCGTCGATTGCCACCGGATCATGGCCGTCACATTCAAACACCGACCAGCCCGAGGCGCGGAACCGCATCATCTGGTCCGTGCGGTCCGACAGGGATACCTTGCCATCAATGGTGATGTCGTTGTTGTCCCACAGCACGATCAGTTTGCCCAATTCGTGACGCCCTGCCAGACCGATGGCTTCTTGGCTGATACCTTCCATTAGGCAACCGTCACCGGCAATCACATAGGTGTGGTGATCAACCACCTTTTTGCCATACCGCGCGCGCTGGATTTCTTCGGCAATGGCAAAGCCGACCGAATTGGCAATCCCTTGCCCCAGCGGACCGGTGGTGGTTTCAACCCCTTCCACATGGCCGAATTCCGGATGGCCCGCCGTGCGCGCGCCCCACTGGCGGAAATTCCTGATTTCATCCTGCGTGACCTGATTGTAACCCGTCAGATGCAGCAGCGAATAAATCAACATCGAGCCATGACCCGCCGACAGGATAAACCGGTCGCGATCAGGCCAGTTGGGGGCGGATGCGTCAAACTTCAGATGCTTTTCAAACAGCACGGTTGCAACATCGGCCATGCCCATCGGCATCCCCGAGTGGCCGGAATTCGCTGCCGCAATGGCGTCCAGCGTCAGCGTGCGGATGGCGGCGGCCTTCATCCAGTGATCGGGGTGGTTTTTGCGCAAAGTCTGAATATCCACGGCGGTTTGTCCTTATCTGGGCTAAATCTGGGGCTAAACTTACCCCGTGGTGATAGCAGCGCCACAGATAAGATCAAGCAGGCAGGAGGCGGATCGGGGAAAAGGGGGCGCATTTCGGTCTGCCATTGGGTAAACTCAACCGGTAAACGCGGTATATCCCGATTCGCGCGGGGTGGTTACAAGCGAGTGAGGAGACAGGCAAAGTGAGCGACATTACAGAACTGGAACGCCGGATTACGGCGGCACTGACGCGGATTGACGCCGGTGTTGATGGCATGGCCCAGTCCCCGGACGGGGACGCTGGCGAGGTTGCCGCGCTGAAAGAAGCGCTGGAGGTTGAAAAGACCGCCAATGCCCAACTGGAAGAACGTGTCGCGGCGATCAAGGATAAGCAGGAAACGCTGATCAAGGATCTGGAGGCAAAGGTTTCCGATCTGACGTCAACTGTGACGCAACAGGAAACCGACGCCAAACGCCTGCTTATGGTCAACGCCCAACTGCGCGAGAGCAACGACGAGTTGCGCGAGTCAAACGAAAGCGGGGTAGGGGACGCCCATCTGATCAACAAGGCGATGCAGACCGAACTGGAAGCCCTGCGCGCCACCCGCAAGGCCGACCTGGCCGAGCTGGAAACCATAATGGGCGAATTGAAACCACTGATCGGGGAGGGCGCGTAATGGCCGAAACAACAATCACCATTGGCGGGCGCAAATTTACCGTTTCCTGTCAAGAAGGCGAAGAACATTTCCTGCACGCCGCCGCCAAACTGCTGGATAACGAGGCCTCGGTTCTGACCGAACAGATCGGGCGTATCCCCGAGCCGCGCATGTTATTGATGGCCGGTTTGATGCTGGCCGACAAAACCGCCGGGCTTGAGGAGAAGCTGCGTGACGCCGAAGGGAAACTGGGTGCCCAAGAGGCACTGCTTGAGGAAATGCGCGACCGCCCCGCCCCCGCCCCCGAGCGGGTCGAGGTGGCGGTCATCCCGCCGGTTGTAACCGACACCATGGCCGAAATCGCGGCCCGCACCGAGGCATTGGCGGACAAGGTCGAGGAGAAATTGAAGGCGGGGTAACGGATTAACCCGACGGCAACCCTTTGCCCCTATCAGAGAGGGCGGAATACAAAGGGTTTGATTGTTGGGATTCGTTGAAAAAAGAAATGTGTATCGCCCCGCCACGGGCGAGGCCCCCTTCGGGTTTGATGAAATCTTCTTCTCGCGCACGGATCATCGCGGGGTGATCGAGTGCGGAAACTATGTGTTTCGGCGGGTTTCCGATTATGACTGGGACGATCTGCTCGGTGCCCCTCACAAACTGATCCGCCACCCCGACATGCC
>CAZIDQ010000016.1:9605-15892 GCA_964538015.1 uncultured Marinosulfonomonas sp. | reverse complement strand
TTTTTACTGGGCATGGCACGAACGCTGGAGGAAATGTCGGCCAATTTCGGGCAAGAGCGGCGCTCGCTTGGGGGATGTGACCTTAGGGTCGAAAAGCAGCAGATGGTAAATGTTGCAGCAGAGTCAACAGAGCAGGCAATGGCGGGATTGCACAAGGTGGCTGATGTTGCATTGCGGATTTCAAGGGCGGTTTCAATTATGCGACGCTTTACGCTGGGGCTCAGTTCAACCCGCGTGATGTGCAACATCGAAAGTGCCCGACTGTCACAAGGTGGTGACAGCCTGAATTATGTTATCACGCAATTGGCGGGGTTTCAGGCCAACGTCGACAAGCAACTGGAAAAGATCGAGGATTTGAGCCTGTCGATCCAGCGCAATGCCGAATCCCTGATGGCAAAAGGGGACGAACCAATGGTCCGCCCCCCTATCAAATCGGTCTCCAGTTCGTAGCCGGTTTAACCGTTGGCTTCGCGGATTTTGTCGGCAGCTTCTTTGTTATAGGCAATGCCTTCCTTGTCGAACAACTGGTCCAGCTCGCCAGACAGGGTCATTTCGGTGACGATATCACAGCCGCCCACAAATTCGCCTTTGACATAAAGCTGCGGGATGGTGGGCCAGTCGGAATAATCCTTGATACCCTGACGGATGTCTTCATCGGCCAGCACGTTTACATCGGCAAACTCCACGCCCATGAAATTTAGAACACCTGCCACACGGCTTGAAAACCCGCATTGCGGCGCGTCTTTGGTGCCTTTCATGAACAAAACAACGTCATTGCTGGTGACGATTTCTTTGATTTTGGTTGCTGCGTCGGTCATTCTTTGTCTCCGTTTTTCCGCGTCGGCGGTGTGTTGATTTTGCGGGTGTTCCGCTTACTTGTGCGTTTCGTCCAGAAGTGCATATCGCGCGCCCCAAGGGATGCGGCCGATTTGTTGCCCCGCTCCGAGGCGCGGATCACGTCCATGTCGATGGCTTCCATACCCAGTTCCGGTTTATCCTCGTCCTCGTTGTAAACCTCGTCGCCTAGAAACTGTTTGGCCAAGGGCGGGCGTGGTTTGTTGCGCTTCAGGATCATTTCAATCAGGATCGCAATAGCAATCAATGCGGCAATGCCCAAGAGGATGCTTTGCCACAGGCCCACCGTCTTATTCCGGTGCTTTGGTGGTTAGCGCCAGCGCGTGCAATTCACCGTTGGGGCCGTCCATCTTGCCCTTAAGCGTCGCGAAAACGGCCCGCTGTTGCTGCACGCGGTTCATATCGCGGAAACTTTCATCCACCACCAGTGCCGAAAAATGCACCCCGTCGTCGCCTTCGACGGTGATCTTGGCATTTGGAAAAGAGGTGCGGATCAGCTCTTCTACTTCGTGGGCTTGCATGGCCATGGGCGATATCCTCTGAATTTATGTTGCTTACTATTTAAGTCGGGATTGTCGCCCGTGCAAGAGGGCGCGTGTCTATTGCGGCCGTTCGTCACGCAGCATACCGAACACCAGCATATCGACAACATCCCCCAACGGGCGGCGCCAATTTTGCCGCAAGGTTCCCTCGTGTGTGAAACCGGCGCGGGTATATGTTGCCTGTGCGCGCGGATTATCCTGCACCACATCCAGCCAGATACGCGCTGCACTCAACCTGTCAAAAGCGTGATCAATTAGGGCGCGCAGAAATGCAGTCCCTAGTCCGGCACCTGTTTGCTGCAAGCCAAGGCGGCGCAGTTCAACACGGCCGGACGGGTTGCCAATTTCGCAAAACAGCGCAAAACCGGCAGGGCGGTTTTCGACCTCCCAGATCACCAGATCCATAGATGGATCTGACAGATTTTCATTCAGATACGCATCTGGCACATCAACAATGAAACGCGCGTTCTCTGGATGTGCCGCAATGGCGTGGATGAACGGAAAATCTGCCGGTGTTGCGGTGCGGATCATGAATCAGGTCACGGTGTTTTCAAAGCTGCTGCGGAAGGTTTCGGACAATTCCGACAGTGATACCGAGGAGCCACCGAATGTCACCGCTTCACCACCGAACCGTCCGACCGTGGACACGGGAACGCCTGCTTGGGCTGCGGCAATCATCAGGGCTTCGGCCTGATCGAAATTGCAGGCAATCAGGTAACGCGCCTGATCTTCGCCAAACAGGGTGGGGGTGTCGGCAGCCTCCAGCGTGACGCCAACGCCCGCGTTTTCGGCCATTTCAAACGCGGCCAATGCCAGCCCGCCATCGGATAGATCGGTTACCGCCTTGATCAACTCGCCATTGGCGCGGATGAATTCACCGGCGCGGCGCTCGGCCTCCAAATCCACATGCGGCGCATCGCCGTCTTGCCGGTTGAACACCTCGGCCAGCAGGGCGGATTGCCCAAGGTGGCCGGTGGTTTCGCCAACCAGCAGGGCAACATGGCCTTCGCGGGCCTCGCCAAGAATCAGATCGTCGATGTTTTCAATCAGGCCGACCGCGCCGATGGTGGGGGTGGGCAGGATGCCGGTGCCATCGGTTTCATTATAAAGAGATACGTTGCCCGACACGATCGGCATATCGAGTGCGGAAACGGCTTCGGAAATGCCTTTGATCGCGCCCACGAATTGGCCCATGATTTCGGGCTTTTCGGGATTGCCGAAGTTCATATTGTCGGTGGTTGCCAGTGGTTTGGCGCCAACAGCACAGAGGTTTCGGTAAGCTTCGGCCACCGCCTGTTTGCCGCCTTCAAACGGGTTGGCCATCACGTAACGCGGGGTCACATCGGAGGTGAACGCCAGGGCCTTGTCGGTGCCATGCACCCGCACCACGCCTGCACCCATGCCGGGCAGAACGGCGGAATCGGCCATGACCATGGTGTCGTATTGCTCGTAAACCCATTGCTTGGCTGCATAGTTCGGCGAGGCGATCAGCGCACGCAACCCGTCGATTGCGTCGATTTCCGGCACATCGGCCAGCGGTTCGGCTGGCGGTGTTTCCACCCACGGGCGATCATATTCCGGCGCGTTGCCTGACAGGGCCTTCAGCGGCAGATCGGCCTTTAGTTCATTGCCGTGCATGATGACAAAGCGGTCCTCGGCGATGGTTTCGCCGACAATGGCAAAATCCAGATCCCATTTTTCGAACACGGCTTTGGCCACGTCTTCAAGCTCGGGGTTCAGCACCATCAACATGCGTTCTTGCGATTCCGACAGCATCATTTCATAGGCTGTCATGTTTTCTTCGCGCACCGGCACGCGGTCCAGATCCAGCTTCACGCCCAGATCACCCTTGTCGCCCATTTCAACAGCCGAACAGGTCAGACCAGCCGCGCCCATGTCCTGAATGGAGATCACAGCGCCGGTGGCCATCAGTTCCAGCGTGGCCTCCATCAGGCGCTTTTCGGTGAAAGGGTCACCCACTTGAACGGTGGGGCGCTTTTCCTCGATGGTGTCGTCAAATTCGGCGGATGCCATGGTTGCGCCGCCAACGCCATCGCGGCCGGTTTTAGCGCCAAGGTAAACCACCGGCATGCCAACGCCGGAGGCGGCGGAATAGAAAATTTTGTCGGTGTCGGCCAGACCGGCGGCAAAGGCGTTGACCAGACAATTGCCGTTATAGGCGGGATGAAAGCGCACTTCGCCCCCCACGGTGGGCACGCCGAAACAGTTGCCATAGCCGCCGACACCTTCGACCACACCATGCACCAGCTGGCGGGTTTTGGGGTGCGAGGGTTCACCGAAGGACAGCGAATTCATCGCCGCAATCGGGCGCGCGCCCATGGTGAACACATCGCGCAGGATGCCACCAACGCCGGTGGCCGCGCCCTGATAGGGTTCGATATAGCTGGGGTGGTTGTGGCTTTCCATTTTGAATACCACGCATTGTCCGTCGCCAATATCGACGATGCCGGCGTTTTCACCGGGGCCGCAAATGACCTGCGGGCCTTTGGTGGGCAGGGTGCGCAGCCACTTTTTCGAGGATTTATAGGAGCAATGCTCGTTCCACATCGCCGAGAAAATACCAAATTCGGTATAGGTCGGCGTGCGCCCGATAATTTCAAGGATCAGCGCGTATTCATCCGGACTTAGCCCGTGGCTGGAAATCAACTCGTCGGTTATCTGCGGCTCTTGCATCAAATGTCCCCCAAGGCAGCTGTTGGGCGCCTTTTAGGGCATGGCGGGGCGTAGGGGAATGCGGTTTTTTAAATTATTTTGCCGTGTTTGTCGAAAATGCGCCGCCCCATTCGTCTTTAATTCGTAACCAACAAGGAAAGGGACAACGAAATGATACTTGAAATTACTCCGATATACGCCGTACCGCTGGCGGTCTTGACGCTGATGCTTTGGATCAATGTAACCAAAACCCGCGCCGCAAAATCCGTTTCAATCGGGGATGGCGGGGATGTGGTGTTGCATGAAAAAATCCGCAGGCATGGCAATTTCATCGAATGGGTGCCGATTGTTCTGTTGATGATGCTGATGGCGGAATTGCGCGGGGTGGGGGGCATGTGGCTGCACATTGCCGGTGTTTTGCTGGTGGTATCGCGGGCGCTGCATCCGTTTGGCCTGAAGGCCGATGCGCCGAAACATCCGTTAAGGATTGTTGGCAATACGGGTTCGTTAATTGCGCTGGTGATCTGCGCGGTGGGGATCGTTTATTCGTATCTTGGCTAAAAGATTGCAAAATAACCTTAACAGGGGGAAACTCCTTACAATCGAAAGAAAAGGAAACGCTATGAAATACCTTGCTTTGATCTATTCGAATGACAATGTCGGGCCACAACCAAACACACCCGAATTCGGGCAATTGATGGCAGGCTATAAGGCCGCAGGCAAAAAATACGCCGAGGACGGTGTGGTTTTGGCAAGCGAGGCGCTGCAACCAGTGGAAACCGCCACAAGCATTCGCATCCGCGACGGCCAGACCGAGCTGATGGACGGCCCCTTTGCCGAAACCAAGGAACAGCTGGGCGGGTTTTACCTGTTTGAATGCGACACACTGGATGACGCGATCAAATACGCCAAGATGATCCCGACCGCCGAATATGGCACGATCGAGGTCCGCCCGATCATGTCGTTCGACTAAAATGCTAGCCGCCCCCGATGCCGTGCATACGGCGATTGACTATACCCTGCGTCAGGACAGGGGGCGGCTGATTGCGGCATTATTGGCCGCAATTGGCGATTTCGAGCTGGCCGAGGAATGCTTGCAGGACGCGATTGCGGCGGCGCTTGTGGATTGGCCCAGAACCGGTATTCCCAAATCGCGGCGCGGATGGTTGCTACAGGTGGCACGCCGCAAGGCGCTGGACCGGTTCAGACGCGCCAAAAGCCTGACCGAGAAATTTGCGCAAATTGCGGTTCTGGAAAAAGCCGAGGCGGATGCCCCCGCTGATACCCACGACATTCCCGACCACCGCTTGCGGCTGATTTTCACCTGTTGTCACCCCGCGCTGGATGAAAAGACCCGCGTTGCCCTGACCCTGCGCACCCTTGGCGGGCTGACAACCGAGGAAATCGCCCGCGCCTATCTGGATAGGTCGGCAACGATGGGCCAACGGCTGGCCCGCGCGCGCAGCAAAATCAGCAAAGCGGGGATACCGTTTGAAATTCCGGATGGCGAAGCGCTGGAGGGGCGGATCAATTCGGTTCTGGCGGTGATCTATCTGATCTTTAACGAGGGCTATGCCGCCAGCAGTGGTGACACCCCGATCCGCATTGATCTGTGCGACGAGGCCATATTCCTTGCTCGCTTGATGGTGCAGTTGTGTCCGGATGTGCCCGAGGCCGCAGGGCTGTTGGCGCTGATTCTGCTGACCCATTCACGGCGAAAGGCGCGGTATCGGGATGGCGTCTATGTGCCGCTGGATGAACAGGACCGAACCCTTTGGGATGGAAAACGGATTGCCGAAGGGCAGGGCGTTCTGGAGGCGGCAATGAAACGGGGGCAGGTGGGGCCATACCAGTTGCAGGCCGCCATCACAGCGCTGCATTGCGAAGCGGCAAATGCGGATGATACCGACTGGCCGCAGATCGCCGCGCTTTACCGGTTATTGGCGCAAATTTCGTCCAGTGACATTGTACAGCTTAATCTGGCTGTGGCGATTTCCTATTCGGATGGGGCAAAGCAGGCGCTGGGATTACTACAGCCCATGGCCTATAGGTTGGAAAATTACCAACCGTTCCATGCGGCACGGGCGGACATATTACGCAGGGCTGGGCATGTTAAGCAGGCGCGGGATGCTTACGAGCAAGCGCTGGCCCTGACGCCAAACAAAGCGGATCGTGCGTTTTTGCAATACCGCCAATCAACACTTGTAGATAAGCCAA
>CAZIDQ010000016.1:5051-9505 GCA_964538015.1 uncultured Marinosulfonomonas sp. | reverse complement strand
AAAGCGGATCGTGCGTTTTTGCAATACCGCCAATCAACACTTGTAGATAAGCCAATAGATAAGCCAAAAAAAAGGCCGAGCTATAAAGCTCGGCCGAAGTCCAACAGGGAGGTATGAAACCAACAAGAGTTTCCTCTATTGCTGCCTTCATGATTGTTATTTAGGTCGGCCAACCGCTGCTTTCAAGAGATATGGGCGAAAACCCGCTATGCATTCAGTGCATAGCTTATTTTCCAAGCTCGGCCCGTAGCCGTTTGCGCCGCGCAATGATTTCCTCTGTTACGAAATCACGGAACGCCGAGATGCGCTTGGAATGGCGCAATTCCTCGGGGTAGGCAAGGAAAACAGGGATATCGTTTGATTCAAGTTCGGGCAGTACCCGCACAAGGTTCGGGAAGTCTTCGGTCACATAGTCGGGCAACACACCGATTCCAAGGTTGCTCAGCAGCCCTTGCAGCACACCAAAGTAATTGTTCACCGTCAGCAGGGAGCGCACATTATAGGTCAGCAGTTGCTGGGTGAAAATGGCGCTGGCGCTAACCTGTGTCGAGGTGGTGCTTTGGCAAATCAGCCGGTGGTCTTTCAGGTCTTCGGGGCTTTGCGGGATGCCGTTCTCGTTCAGGTAATCCTGCGTTGCGTATAGGCGCATGTTCACGCTCATCAGCCGTTTGCGGATCAGATCGGCCTGTGACGGCTCTTTCATGCGGATGGCCACATCGGCCTCGCGCATGGGCAGGTCCAGCACGCGTTCCTTCAGGATCAGGTCGATGCGCAGGTCGGGATAGTTTTCATACAGTTGCGACAGGCGCGGGGCCAGCCATAACAGGCCAAACCCCATGGTGGTGGTGACGCGCAGTTCGCCGAATACCTCGTCGGCGCTGTCGCGAATGCGGGCGGTGGCGGCTTCGAGCCGCTTGTCCATTGATCTGGTCGCATCGAACAGTAATTCGCCCTGTTCGGTCAGAATCAGTCCGCGGGCATGGCGGTGGAACAGGGTGGCGTTCAGGCTTTCCTCAAGCGCGCGAATTTGCCGGCTGACGGCAGATTGCGACAAATGCAGGACTTCCCCTGCATGGGTCAGGCTGCCTGCATCGGCCACCGCGTGAAATATTCTTAGCTTGTCCCAGTCCATAACGTCCCAACTATTACCGATAATGCCAGATTTTGAAACAGAATTATCCACCGAAGCATCAAGAAAGGAAATAGCAAACCATCACTATTTTTTGCTTGGTAGGTCAAAGTTTATGACCTAATGTTATGATATACTGCGACTAAGGGAGAAGCCGCACGATGACCACGCACAACATCAGTTTGCATGACCGGTTCGATCTGGATAAGTCGCCCGTTCTGTTAAACGGCACGCAGGCGCTGGTGCGCCTTATGCTGATGCAGCAGCAACGCGATTCTATGGTGGGGCTGAATACAGCGGGCTATTGCACCGGATATCGCGGCTCCCCCTTGGGGGCTGTGGATATGCAGATGCAGCGGGCGCAAAAGGTGCTTGAGGCGTCCAACATCACCTTTCAGCCCGGCATGAACGAGGATCTGGCCGCCACCGCGATCTGGGGCACGCAACAGGCCGAATTGCGCGGCGAGGGCAAATATGACGGTGTGTTTTCGCTGTGGTATGGCAAAGGCCCCGGTGTGGACCGCTCTGGCGATGTGATGCGTCACGCTAATATGGCCGGCACCAGCCCGCACGGTGGCGTGCTGATGGCGATGGGCGATGATCACACCGGCGAAAGTTCGACCACTTTGCACCAATCCGACTGGGCGATGGTGGACGCTTACATGCCGATCGTATCGCCCGCCGGTGTGCAGGAAATTCTGGATTACGGGCTGTATGGCTGGGCGTTAAGCCGCTTTGCCGGTGTCTGGACCGGCCTGAAAGTGATGAAAGATACCATCGAGGTCACCAGCGTGGTTGATGGCCACCCTGACCGGATGCAGTTCGTCACGCCGAAATTCGAGATGCCCGAAGGCGGGCTGAACATCCGCCTGATCGACACGCCGGTTTTGCAAGAGGCGCGGATGATTGATTACAAGAGGGTCGCCGCAGAAGCCTTTGCAAAGGCGAATAAAATTGACAAACGGGTCTGGGGTAAACCGGGCGCGAAAATCGGTTTTGTGGCGGCGGGCAAGAACTGGCTGGATCTGACCCATGCGATGGAATTGCTGGGTATGAACGGGGCCGAGGCCGACCGTCTGGGCATCACCACCTACAAAATTGGCCAGACTTGGCCGCTGGATATGGACAGTTTTCGCGACTGGGCCGAGGGGCTGGACCTGATCGTGGTGGTCGAGGAAAAGCGCAAGCTGCTGGAAGTGCAGATCAAAGAAGCGATCTTTGATGATCGGCGCGGGCGGCGGGTTTACGGCTGGCGGGATGATCGGGGCAATGAATTGTTCCCGACCCGCATGGCGCTGGACCCGATTATGATCGCCGAACGGATTGGCGGCATCCTGATTGACGAAGGGCGCGGCACCGACCGGATCAAGGCGGGCCTGCAGCTGCTGGACGAGGCGCGCACAGCGGATAACGCCGAAGAAATCGCGGCCCGTTTGCCCTATTTCTGCTCGGGTTGTCCGCATAATTCATCGACCAAAGTGCCCGAAGGCAGCCGCGCCTATGCGGGGATTGGCTGTCACTACATGGTGCAATGGATGGACCGTTCCACCACCGGTTTCACCCAGATGGGCGGCGAGGGGGCGAACTGGGTCGGGGAATCGCTGTTTTCACAAACGGGCCATGTGTTCCAGAATATCGGTGATGGCACCTACAACCATTCGGGCATTATGGCGATCCGCTCGGCCGTGGCGGCGGGCACCACGATGACCTACAAGATCCTGTATAACGACGCGGTGGCAATGACCGGCGGGCAGGCGAACGAGGGCGATCTGGACGCACCGCGCATCGCCCGCGAGGTTCAGGCGATGGGGGTGAAACACATTGCCGTAGTCTATGATGAAAAAGAGGACATTGACCGTGGTGCGTTTCCGGCGGGGCTGGAATGGTATGAGCGCGCAGAGCTGATGGAAATTCAACGGAAATTTAGTAAAATCAAGGGTGTGTCTGTCATTCTTTATGTCCAGACCTGCGCCGCCGAAAAGCGCCGTCGCCGCAAGCGCGGGCTGTTTCCCGATCCGGACAAACGGGTGTTTATCAATCCCGATGTCTGCGAAGGCTGCGGCGATTGCGGGGTGCAATCCAACTGTGTTTCGATCGTGCCGGTGGAAACCGAACTGGGGCGCAAGCGGGCGATTGACCAGTCGTCCTGCAACAAGGATTTCAGTTGTATCAACGGCTTTTGCCCGTCCTTTGTGACGCTGCAGGGCGCCACCCCGAAAAAGGCCGCGACCGCGCAGATCGATTTGCCGGATCTGCCCGAATCGACCGTGCCCGCGATTGACGGCACCCACAACGTGGTGATCACCGGCGTTGGCGGCACCGGCGTTGTCACCATCGGCGCGATCCTTGCGCAGGCCGCGCATATCGACGGCAAAGGGGCCGGCATGATGGAAATGGCCGGTCTGGCGCAAAAGGGCGGTGCGGTGCATATTCATTTGCGGCTGGCCAATGCGCCCGAGGACATCAGCGCCATTCGGGTGGCCTTGGGCGAGGCGGACGCGGTTCTGGGCGGTGATCTGGTCACCACTGCGGGGGCGAAAACCATCGGCCTGATGAAGACGGGGCGCACGGGGGCGGTGGTGAACAGCCATCAGATTATCACCGGCGATTTCACCCGTGACACTGAATTCAAGCTGCCGTTTGACCGGCTGGAGCTACAGCTAGAGGCGCGTTTGGCGGGAAATTTGGCGGAATTCGACGCCTCGGAACTGGCCCGCGCTCTGCTGGGCGACAGTATTTTTTCCAACATGATGATCGTCGGGGCGGCGTGGCAGCGCGGGTTGCTGCCGCTGTCCTATGACGCGATCATGGCGGCGATTGAATTGAACAAGGCGGCGGTTGAGGGCAACAAACGCGCCTTTGAAATCGGTCGCTGGGCGGTGGAATTCCCCGAGGATGCGGCCAAGGCCATATCGCCGGTGGTGGTGGACAAGCCCAAATCGCTGGAGGAGATTATCAGGTATCGCGCCGATTATCTGGTGGATTACCAGAACGCGGCGCTGAAAACCCGCTATCTGGCACTGGTCGATCAGGCACAGGATGCGCGGTTGAAGGAAGCGGTGGCCAAGGGCTATCACAAACTGCTGGCCTATAAGGACGAATACGAGGTCGCCCGCCTGATGCTGGATGTGCGGGACAAGGCGCAGGCGGAATTTGACGGCGATTTCACCATGCGCTTCCATCTGGCCCCGCCGATCCTGTCGGGCACGGACGCCAACGGGCGGCCAAAGAAACGCGAATTTGGCGGTTGGATCATGCCGGTTTACCGTCTGCTGGCCCGCCTGAAGGGTCTGCGCGGCACGGCGTTTGATCTGTTCGGGCGCAC
>CAZIDQ010000016.1:0-4951 GCA_964538015.1 uncultured Marinosulfonomonas sp. | reverse complement strand
TGCTGGCCCGCCTGAAGGGTCTGCGCGGCACGGCGTTTGATCTGTTCGGGCGCACCAAGGAACGCAAGATGGAACGGGCGTTGATTGCGCAGTATGAGGCGGACATGGCCGAAATCCTGCCCAACGTTACGCCGCAAACCCTTGATATTGCCATGGAACTGGCCGAACTGCCATTGTCTGTCCGTGGCTTTGGTCCTGTGAAAATGGCCAATGAAACGTCCGCCGCCAAACGGCGCGAGGAGCTGTTGGCGGCCTTTCGCACGGGTGGGGCGGATATTGTGGATGCTGCCGAATAAGCCGTAGATTTCCACCCTGAACCCGCGTATTTACAAGCCGAACGCGAAACGGAGCGGAACATGGCTGTAGGAATTTTTGATTCAGGTCTGGGCGGGCTGACGGTGCTGGACGCCGTTGCCAAACGCCTGCCTGATGTCCCCTTTGTCTATCTGGGTGACAGCGCCCATGCGCCATACGGCGTGCGCGATGCCGAGGATGTCTATACACTGACCAAAGCCGCCGTGGCCCGCCTGTGGGACGCCGGTTGCGATCTGGTGATTCTGGCCTGTAACACCGCCAGCGCCGCCGCCCTGCGCCGGATGCAGGAAGAAGGCTTGCCCGATGGCAAGCGGGTGCTGGGTGTGTTTGTGCCCCTGATCGAGGCATTGACCGAACGCGACTGGGGCGACAATTCCCCGCCGCGCGAAGTGGCCGTGAAACATGTTGCGCTGTTTGCCACCCCCGCCACCGTCGCCAGCCGCGCCTTTCAACGGGAATTGGCTTTTCGGGCGATTGGCGTGGATGTCGAGGCACAGGCCTGCGGCGGTGTGGTGGATGCGATCGAGGAGGGCGACGAGATACTGGCCGAAGCCCTGGTGCGCAGCCATGTCGAGGCCTTGAAGCGTAAAATGCCCGATCCGCAGGCCGCGATTCTGGGCTGCACCCATTATCCGCTGATGGAAAGCACCTTTCAGGCGGCTTTGGGGCCGGATGTGAAGGTATTTTCGCAAGCCAATCTGGTGGCCGAAAGTCTGGCCGATTACCTGACCCGCCACCCGAATATGCAGGGGCCGGGCAAGGAATCGCTGTTTTTGACCACGGGTGATCCGGCCTCGGTTTCGGACAAGGCCACGCAGTTCCTGCGACGAAAGATCACCTTTCAGTCTGCGTGATTGCAGGCGGCCCCAACCCTGCCTATATTCCTGATGAACATGAAAGAGGTCACCCATGACCCATAAAATCGCGATCCTTGGTGCCAGCGGCTATACCGGTGCTGAACTGGTGCGCCTGATTGCCGGCCACCCCAATATGGAAATCGTTGCCCTGTCGGGGGAACGCAAGGCCGGCATGGCCTACCGCGATGTATTCCCGCACCTGCGCCATCTGGACCTGCCTGATCTGGTAAAGATCGACGAAATCGATTTTGCCAATGTCGATCTGGCGTTCTGCGCCTTGCCGCATGCCACATCGCAGGCGGTGATCCGTGAATTGCCCGCCGATCTGCGCATTGTTGATCTGTCCGCCGATTTTCGGCTGCGCGATCTTGACGAATACGAAAAATGGTATGGCAAACCCCACGGCGCGCCGCATTTGCAACCCGAGGCCGTTTACGGGCTAACCGAATTTTACCGCGAGGAAATCCGCGCGGCACGATTGGTGGCGGGCACGGGATGTAATGCGGCCACCGGTCAATATGCGCTTAGGCCGCTGATGACGGGTGGGTTGATTGATCTGGACGATATCGTGATCGATTTGAAGGCCGCCGTGTCGGGGGCGGGCAGGGCGCTAAAGGAAAACCTGCTGCACGCCGAATTGTCCGAGGGGTATCACCCCTATGCCATTGGCGGCACGCACCGGCATCTGGCCGAGTTCGATCAGGAGTTTTCGCATGTCGCAGGGCGGCCCGTGCGGGTGCAGTTCACCCCGCATCTGATCCCCGCCAATCGCGGGATTTTGGCCACGGTCTATGTCAAAGGGGATGCCCAAAAGGTATATGCGGCCTTGGCTGACGCTTACAAGGACGAGCCATTCATCCTGACCTTGCCATTTGGCGAGGCCCCGTCGACCCGCCATATTCGCGGCTCGAATTTCTGTCATATCGGCGTGGTCGCGGACCGCATCGAAGGGCGCACAATCATCGTTGCAGCACTGGACAATCTGACCAAAGGGTCATCCGGTCAGGCGCTGCAGAACGCAAATCTAATGTTGGGAGAGGTGGAAACAGCCGGTCTGATGGCCGCGCCGGTTTTCCCTTAAAGGAGTGTCATGAAGGGACTAAAGAAAAAACGCCGGATACAGGTTATCATCGTGGCTTTCGTCGCTTTGGCACTGTCCACCGGTCTGATCGGATATGCCATGCGCGACGGGATCAATTACTTCAAAAGCCCGTCCCAGATCGTCGAGGAAACCCCGCCGCCATCGCAAGTGTTGCGGGTTGGTGGACTGGTTGAGGAAGGCTCGCTTTTGCGTGGCGCAGGCGAGGTGATCACCTTTAACATCACTGACGGCGGGGCCACGATCAAGGCCAGCTATTCCGGTATTTTGCCCGATCTGTTCAAAGAGGGGCAGGGCACTGTGGCCACCGGCAGCTATGTGGATGGGGTGTTTTTGGCCACTGAAATCCTTGCCAAACACGATGAAAACTACATGCCGAAAGAAGTCGTAGATGCCCTGAAAGAACAGGGGTATTATCAAGACCCGGATGCCGCCGAGAACGGTAGCTAAGGGTTAACTTAACCAATTTTCCACACCCTTGCAGCGAAACAACTGCGGGGGTGTTATGCAAACGGTTCACCAGATTGCCACAGCTATTGTCGCCCGCGAGGGCGGCTTTGTGAATGATCCGTCCGATCCGGGCGGGGCAACAAAATACGGCGTGACCATCCACACCATGCGCCGTTTGGGGCTGGACCTGACCGGTGACGGGCGAGTTTCAACGGCTGATGTGAGGGCGCTAACGCGGGCACAGGCAGTAGATATTTTCATCACCCATTATTTCAAGCGCCCCCGCATTGGTGATTTGCCCGAGGTGCTACACGCCAGCGTGTTTGACATGTATGTCAATGCCGGCTCCAACGCGGTGAAAATCCTGCAACGGCTGCTGATCCGGATGGGCCATGCGGTGGGGGTCGACGGGGCGATCGGTCCGCAAACCATTGCCGCCGTGCAGGTCGCATATACCGATGCCCCCGACTATCTGGCGGATGCTTACGGGATTGAGCGTCGCAATTACTATTATGCCTTGGCCGATGCCCGCCCCGCATCGCGCAAATACGCGCGGCGGCGGGATGGTGGCAAAGGAGGATGGATAAAGCGGGCCGAGGAATTCATTTCCGCCCGTTATCACCTGACAGACGAAGACCACCGCAGGAGGGTTGCCGCATGGGGCTGATCGAGAAGATATTCACGTTGGTTTTTGGCGGCGGGCGCAATGTGCTGCGCGATACTGCCGAAGTGTTTCGCGAAAATACCGAGGCAGGTGCGGTGCGCAGTGTTGCCCTGCAAACGCAGGCATTGACCCAGCACGGGGCAGAGTTCAGCCATCCCGAAAAAGGGGGATTTGACCGGTTCATGGATGGCGTAAACCGTCTGCCGCGTCCCCTGATGGCGTTCGGTATTCTGGGCCTGTTCATCGCTGCAATGGTTGATCCGGTCTGGTTTGCCAGCCGGATGCAGGGGTTGGCGCTGGTGCCGGATCCGCTGTGGTGGCTGCTGGGGGCGATTGTGTCGTTCTATTTTGGTGCGCGCCATCAGTTCAAGGGGCAGGAATTCCAGCAATCCATCACCGAAACTATGCTGCGGGTGCCGCAGGTGGTGGAAAACATCCGTACCCTGAATGCGCTTAGCCCGAAGGTGGCGGATCATAGTTTTGTAAAGCAAGAGGTGATGGCCGGCGATAATGCTGCACTTGCGGAATGGCGGCATATGGAGGCAAACGATTCGCAAGGATAACGCTGCGTGCGGGGGAGGTGTTGGAGGGCGGATCTTTTGGTTCTCGGACAGGTTTTGCCAATATATCCACTAAACTAGTTCTCTAGATATGTAGAAACGTTTATAATCAATATGATAACCCCTATATTTGGCGTTTTTAACCAACAAGTATACCGGCAAATATGCTGCCAAAACCCGCACATCCCCCTCGCATGTCCGTCCAACCGTTAACCCGATTGTGACAATGCGTCCGCCCTGATCATGCGATTAGCCGTTGGCGCGCCGTCTGGAACCGCTTATTAAGGCGGCATGATTATTGAACTTGGCCACTTCGCCCTGATCCTCGCCTTCGCCGTTGCCATTGTGCAGGCGATCATTCCCCTAATCGGTGCGCAAAAGCGTTGGCCGGGCTGGATGGCTGTCGCTGTTCCTGCCGCCAACGCGCAGTTTTTCCTGACGGCATTTGCTTTTGGTGCGCTTACCTACGCCTTTGTGACCTCGGATTTCTCGCTGCGGGTGGTGGTGCAAAACTCGCATACCTCCAAACCGATGCTGTATAAAGTCGCGGGCGTCTGGGGCAACCATGAGGGCTCGATGCTGCTCTGGGTGCTGATCCTGACGCTGTTTGGTGCCTGTGCCGCATGGTTTGGTGGCAATCTACCCCCCGGTTTGCGGGCGCGGGTGCTGGCGGTGCAATCCTCGATTGCGGCGGCGTTTCTGGGCTTTGTTCTGTTCACGTCCAACCCGTTCACACGCTTGCAAACTCCGCCCTTTAACGGGCAGGATTTGAACCCGCTGCTGCAGGATCCGGGCCTCGCGTTCCATCCGCCGTTCCTCTATCTGGGCTATGTTGGTCTGTCGATGGCCTTTAGTTTTGCTGTGGCTGCGCTGATCGAAGGGCGGGTCGACGCCGCTTGGGCCCGCTGGGTGCGGCCATGGACATTGGCCGCATGGATTTTCCTGACTATTGGCATCGCGCTGGGGTCCTGGTGGGCCTATTACGAATTGGGTTGGGGTGGTTTCT
>CAZIDQ010000015.1:25274-29285 GCA_964538015.1 uncultured Marinosulfonomonas sp. | reverse complement strand
ACGATCACCAGATTATTCGCGGGCATTTCGTGAACCGCCACTAGGGACAGGCCGGCGGCACACAACTCGGCCTCCATCCACTCCAGATCCTTATAGCCGATCAACGGGTTTTGCGCGGCCAGGCTGGCGTGGAATTTGGCATCCCCTTCGCTGCGAAAGGCGCCATCGGTGCGAAACGGCCCATAGATAAAGAAATGCCCACCAGCGGCCAGTGCCCCCGCCGCGCCACGGATCACCGCCACGGCATCCTTTTGCGGGATCAGGTGGAACAGGTTGACCACATAGACCAGCCGCAAATCGGGTAATTCCGGCCACACCCCGCTGGCGTCCAGCAACAACGGATCACGCAGGTTATCCGCCCCCGTATGCGCCCGCCATGCGTTGATACTGACCATCCGTTCATCAGACGCATCGCTGGGTTGCCACGCCACATCCGGATACATCTTGGCCAGCGTCGCAATATGCTGCCCCGTGCCGCTGGCCAGTTCCAGCACCATGCCGTGATCGGGCACATAATTCGCCAGCCGTTCGAATATCGGGGCGGCGTTGCGTTCGGCCGAAGGGGCAGACAGCCGCCCGTCGGGCAAAGCATGGCTGCTCGGCGCTGTATCCGGTAATTTCAGCGGGGGCTGTGTCATTTTGCACCTGTCCTGTTCATAAGCCAATATTGCGCCCACCCGCGCAATCGGCAAGAGTGGTGCGAACACTTTACCAAAAGGACTCGCCATGTCTCTGCAAATCGCCACCATCCCCTGCCGCGAAGACAACTACGCCTTTCTGCTGCACGACAAGGACAGCGGCGAAACCGCGCTGGTCGATGCGCCTGAAGCCGCGCCCATCATCGAGGTGCTGGAGAGCCGTGGCTGGAACCTGACACATATCCTGATCACCCATCACCATTATGACCACATCGACGGGGTGGAAGAACTGCGCACCAAATACGGGGCCAAGGTGGTTGGCGCCAAAGCCGATGCCGCCCGCCTGCCCGCGCTGGATATTGCGGTAAGCGAGGGCGACACTCTAAAGATCGGCGAAAACGAGGGCAAAGTGCTGGACGTATCAGGCCATTGCGACAACCACCTTGCCTTTCACTTCCCGCGCAGCTTTGCCGTGTTCACCGGTGACAGCCTGATGGCGCTTGGGTGTGGCCGCCTGTTCGAGGGCACGCCGGACCAGATGTGGGAAAGCCTGTCAAAAATCGCCGCCCTGCCAAAAATGACCATCGTCTATTCCGGCCACGAATACACCGCCGCCAACGCAACATTCGCCTATACGATCGAGCCGGGCAACGCGGCGCTAAAGGATCGCATCCTGCAAATCATCGAAGCCCGCGCACAAAAGATGCCAACCGTGCCGTCCCTGTTGACCGACGAACTGGCCACAAACCCCTTTTTGCGCCCCCAAAGCTCCGAAATCCGGCAACGTCTGGGGATGGAATCAGCGACCGATACCGAAGTATTTGCCGAAATACGCCGCCGCAAAGACAATTTCACAGGCAAAGAAATGCCTGATATCACGGAAGAACCATGCAATTGTGCCTATGAGTGATCAAAAAGCACTTGAAGTTGCGGCCATTCACACCGAACTTTAAGGATATCAGGTCATAGGTGGATCATCCGCCTGAACTGCAAAGGAACTAAGCGCGTGCCGTCATTTTCAAACACCCTCGAACAGGCAATCCATTCCGCTTTGGCGCTGGCCAATACCCGCCGCCATGAATTGGCGACGCTGGAGCATCTGTTGCTGTCCCTGATTGACGAACCGGACGCCGCCAAGGTGATGCAGGCCTGCAATGTCGATCTGGAAGCGTTGCGCAAATCCCTGATCGAATTCATTGACGATGATCTGGCCACGCTGGAAACCACCATCGAAGGCTCCGAAGCCGTACCAACGGCGGCCTTTCAGCGGGTGATCCAGCGCGCGGCAATCCATGTGCAATCCTCGGGCCGGACCGAAGTGACGGGGGCCAACGTACTGGTCGCCATCTTTGCAGAACGCGAATCTAATGCTGCGTTCTTTTTGCAGGAACAGGACATGACCCGCTATGACGCGGTGAATTTCATCGCCCATGGCGTGGCTAAAAATGATGATTTCAGTGAATCCCGCCCGCTGACTGGCGCCGATGATTTCGGAGATGAGGCGTTTGAAATTGAAGGCGAGGAAAAAGAAACCGCGCTGTCGAAATTCTGCGTTGATCTGAACGAGAAATCCGCCAAGGGGGATATTGACCCGCTGATCGGTCGCAATCACGAGGTTGAACGCTGCATTCAAGTGCTGTGCCGCCGCCGCAAGAACAACCCGCTGCTGGTGGGCGATCCCGGTGTTGGCAAAACCGCGATTGCCGAAGGTTTGGCGCGCAAGATCGTGCATGGTGAAACACCCGAGGTTCTGGCCCACACCACGATCTATTCGCTTGATATGGGCGCATTGCTGGCCGGCACCCGTTACCGTGGCGATTTCGAAGAACGCCTAAAGGCCGTGATGAACGAACTTGAAGAACACGAGAACGCGGTGCTGTTCATCGACGAAATCCACACCATCATCGGGGCTGGGGCCACATCAGGCGGGGCGATGGATGCCTCCAACCTGCTAAAACCGGCCTTGCAGGGCGGCAAGCTGCGCTGCATGGGGTCGACCACCTACAAGGAATTCCGCCAGCATTTTGAAAAGGATCGCGCGCTATCACGCCGGTTCCAGAAGATCGACGTGAACGAGCCATCAGTCGAGGATACGATCAAGATTCTGAAAGGTGTGAAATCCTATTTCGAGGAACACCACGGCATCCGTTACACGATGGACGCAATCAAAACCGCAGTAGAGCTGTCGGCCCGCTATATGACTGACCGCAAACTGCCCGACAAAGCCATCGACGTGATCGACGAGGCCGGTGCCGCGCAACATCTGGTGATCGAAAGCAAACGACGCAAGACAATTGGCGTGAAGGAAATCGAGGCAGTTGTTTCAAAACTGGCGCGGATTCCAGCGAAAAACGTCTCCAAGGATGACACCGAAATTCTGCGCGATCTGGAAAAATCCCTGAAACGCGTGGTGTTCGGACAGGATCCGGCGATCGAGGCACTGGCCTCGGCCATCAAACTGGCTCGCGCAGGTCTGCGTGAACCGGAAAAACCCATCGGCAACTATCTGTTTGCCGGCCCGACCGGCGTGGGCAAGACCGAGGTTGCAAAACAATTGGCCGATGTTCTGGGCGTGGAAATGCTGCGTTTTGATATGTCGGAATACATGGAGAAACATGCCGTTTCGCGCCTGATCGGCGCGCCTCCGGGCTATGTCGGCTTTGATCAGGGCGGTATGCTGACTGATGGCGTCGATCAACATCCCCATTGCGTGCTGCTGCTGGACGAAATGGAAAAGGCGCATCCGGATGTCTACAACATCCTGTTGCAGGTGATGGATCACGGCAAACTGACCGACCATAACGGGCGCACGGTGGATTTTCGCAATGTGATCCTGATCATGACAACCAATGCCGGTGCATCCGAAATGGCGAAAGAGGCGATCGGCTTTGGCCGTGACCGTCGCGAAGGCGAAGATACCGCCGCGATTGAACGCACCTTCACGCCGGAATTTCGCAACCGTCTGGACGCGGTGGTCAGCTTTGCCCCGCTGGGCAAGGATGTGATCGCGCAGGTGGTCGAGAAATTCGTGCTGCAACTGGAAGCGCAACTGATGGACCGCAATGTGTCTATTGAGCTGACCAAAGCTGCCGCCGACTGGTTGGGCGACAAGGGGTATGACAACAAAATGGGCGCCCGCCCGCTGGCCCGTGTTATTCAAGAATACGTCAAAAAACCGCTGGCCGAGGAACTGTTGTTCGGCAAGCTGGCCAAGGGCGGTCTGGTTAAGGTTGGCGTCAGGGATGGCAAGCTGGATATCCAGATATTGCCAATGCAAAAGCCGCGCCTGTCCGGCAACAAGCCCCCCTTGCTTACCGCCGAATGATCCACAAGGGTCTGTTGTTCGCGCTTTTACTGGCCACCCCGGTGGTAG
>CAZIDQ010000015.1:19855-25174 GCA_964538015.1 uncultured Marinosulfonomonas sp. | reverse complement strand
CGCGCCGGATATCGCCAACAAGGAATGCGGAAATGGCGTGGTTTTACGCCATCCGGATGGTTGGGAAACCCAGTATTGCCACATGAAACAGGGCACAATCCGCGTTAAAGCGGGACAAACGGTAATGCAGGGCGATCCATTGGGCCAAGTCGGGCTAAGTGGTGAAACCCAGTTCCCCCATGTCCACCTTTCCCTGCGCAAAGATGGTCACGAGGTGGATCCGTTTGATGCCGACCAGACCCTGACCTGCAATGACCCCGCCCGCCACAGCCTGTGGCAAAGCGATATTGCCTATGTCGATAGCGGGCTGATTTCGGTCGGGTTTACGGATGGCCTGCCGGATTACGCCGACATCAAAGCCGGAAGCGCCGCCAAAAACAACCTGCCCACAAACGCGGCAGCATTGGTGTTTTGGGGCTATGCTTTTGGTACGAACAAGGGCGATGTGATCGAACTGCTGATCAACGGGCCAAAGGGCGAAGTCATCCGTCACAGCGAAACATTTGAAAAGCATCAAGCCCAGTTGTTTCGTGCCGCAGGCAAACGCATCCCACCCTCTGGCTGGCCCATTGGTGACTACCACGGCACAGCAACCCTGCTGCGCGACGGGGTAATTTTGGCGCGCCGAACGATCACCCTCAAGGTTAATTAACCCGCCTAGCGTTCAGTCAGTTTCAGCTCGATCCTGCGATTCTGGGCGCGAGCCACGGGTGTGTTATCCGGATTAATCGGCTGGAATTCACCAAACCCGTTTGCCGCCAAACGGTTCGGCGGAATGCCCAGTTTTTCGGACATATAACGCACCACTGACAATGCGCGACCCTGACTAAGTTCCCAGTTGTCGCGATAGCGTCCGGTGCCGGACAAGGGTTGATTGTCGGTGTGACCATCCACACGGATCACCCAGTTGATTTCCGGCGGAATCTTGTCTGCCACCTGTTTCAGGATTGCGGCGATTTTGGCAATCTGCGCTTTGCCTTCCTCCGACAGGTCAACCGCAGCCGACTCAAATAAAACTTCGGACGAGAACACGAACCGGTCCCCGACAATCCGCACCCCCTCCTGCGTGGCCAACAAGCTGCGCAGCTGGCCAAAAAATTCGGACTTGTATTGCTCCAGATTTTGCGCCTCGGCCGCCAGTCGTGCACGCTCTGCTTCCAACCGCTTACGCTCGGCTTCTTCCAGCTCGCGGCGGCGCTTTTCTTCGGCGGCCACACGGGCCAGCGCCGTGTTCAACTGGGTGCCCAATGTCTGCAACTGGATGTTGGCCTGCACGTCCTTGGCCGCTGAATCGTCAAGCAAGGACTGCAACGCGCCCAGCTGTTTACGCAACGCCGCAACCTGTTCGTTCAACAACGCCACTTTGCGTTGCCCCTCGGCACTCTGGGCCTCTTGTTCCGACAACGCCCCTTGCGCGGCGGCCAACAATGTAGCCCGCTCCTCGGCCAGACTCATTTGCGTTGCGGCCTGCTGTTCGGCAGCCAGTTTTTCAGCCAAAGCGGCAGAAAGTTGTGCGCGCACTTCTTCGCTGTCGCCCTGAACCTCGGTTGCGGCCAGAACCGCAGCGGCCAGTTTGGCATCCAGATCGCCTTTGGCGGCTTGGGCAGCGGCCAGCAACGTCAGGGTTTCTTCGGCCCGCTTACGCTGTTCCTCTAGCGCCAAAGTCATTGCCGTCAGTTCGGCATCCGCATTTTTTAATCGCTCGCGCAGGGCTTGGGCCGCAGCCGCGTCCGCCAGTCGTGTGGCCTCTTCCTCGGTTAGTTTTGCCTCAGCTTCGGACAGCCGTTCGCGCAATAATTCTGCCGCTGCGACTTCAGCTAATCGTGCCTGCTCGGCTTGGGACAGGGCTGTTTCAGCTGTTTCAACCTGCGTTTCCAGACCGGCATTGCGTGTGGTTTCCCCTTCCAGACGGGCCAACGCATCCGCCAATGATGTCTTGCTTTCAACGGTTTGAGACCGCAAATCCGACACCAGCGCAAGCAGCGCCTCTTTGCGGGCAGCAGCCAGCCGCGCCGCTTCGGTCTGGGCGTCGATTTCATCGCGCGCCTTGGCCAGTGCCAGTTGCAACGCCTCTTGATCCGAGATCAACTTGGCCTGTTCGGCCTGAGCGGCCTCCAGTCTTGCGCTTAACGCCTTGCCTTCACCCAACGCAGCATCGCGTTCGGATAGCAGGGTCGCCACCTGTGCTTCAAAACTGGTGATCGAGGCCCGCTGCTGTTCCAGTTCCGCAGCCTGTGCATCGCGTTGAGAGGTCAGGGTTGCGATCAGGGCCAGTTGTGCCTCGGCTTGGGTGCGGGCCTTGTCCAGCGTGCTATCCAGCCGCGCAACATCCTGCTCCAGCCCCACTGCGCGTTGTTGTTCCAGACCCAGCGCATCCGCCAGACCGATAATCTGCGCGCTTAGGTCATCCAGTTCGCTTTCCTGTCCGCTGATTTTTTCGCGCAGCACGAACTGTACCACGGTAAAAATGGTCAGCACAAACATCAACACCAGCAAAAGCGCCGTCATCGCATCCACGAACCCCGGCCAGATCGAGGCCTGAAACCGTTGTCCTGTGCGACGGCTAAGCGCCATTAGCTACGCCCCCGCCCTTTGGGTGTGATATCGCGCAAGGCCTGGGTTAGCGCGGACATGTCTGCATGTAATTCGGCTGTGACTTCTTGACGGCCTGCCGACATTTCCTCAAGCACGCGCAGCAGTTGCACATCAATCGAACGCAGGCGCATCCGGCTTTCGGCATCGACATGTGCGCCGCCTTCTTCGGCCTGCGTGGCCATCAGTTGGACCAGCGCATCCTGCCCGTCAGCCACCCGCAACAACGCATCGGCCGTGTTTGAATCCTGCGCCATCCGGTCGGTCAGCCGTTCAATCGAATTGGCCAGACCGCTGAGTTTCTTATCGACCATCGCGCGGCTCGCGTCGCTTTGGATAAACAATTCGCGCATTCCGGCCATCTGTTCGGCCATGTGATCCAGCACACCGGCCACCACGCTTTGCTCGCCCCCCTCGCCGTCGGAAAATCCAACGCGGGTGATGCTGGACAGCCATTCTTCCAGATCACGATAAAACCGGTTCTGGCCGTGGCTGGCAAACAACTCCAACAACCCGACCAGCAACGAGCCGGCCAAACCAAGCAGAGATGATGAAAACGCCGTGCCCATGCCGCCCAGCTGTTTTTCCAGTCCCGTCATCAGGCGGGTAAACCCGTCGGCAGCATCGCCCGTATTGTCCGTGGCCAATGACCGAATGGTATCAACCAGCGCCGGCACCGTCGTAGCCAGCCCGTAAAATGTGCCTAAAAGTCCCAGAAAAATCAGCAGGTTAACAATGTATCGGGTGATATCACGGGCTTCGTCTATGCGGGTTGCAACGGAATCTAGAATCGAACGGGACGATGAGGCACCGATTTGCATCCGTGCGCCCCGACTGCGCAGCAACGCTGCCAACGGGGCCAACAGACGCGGCGCCTTGGCGCTATCGCTGTCGTCCTGTTTCAGGGCAAAGCCTTCGATCCATTTCACCGAAGACACCAGTTGCGCCACCTGCCAGAAACAGGCCAGCACCCCGATGGCAAACACGGTCAGGATAACCCCGTTCAAAACAGGGTTCGAAGCGTAGAATGCCTCGACCCGGGTGAACGTCATATAGGCGCCAAATCCGACTGCCCCGACAACGACTAGCATTGTCAGAAACTGGCTTACCGGTTGGGTAAAATGTGCTTCGCCCTCGTGATCTGGCTGGTCCATCTGGACATTCCCTGACCTGATTGTTGTTTCCCGCACGATAAAGCCAAGTTCGGGATATGCCAACAAGCAATTTAAGGGGTGGTTTTCAGCTGTTGCACCCGTTCGGACAGCCAATCCAGATCATCGTCGGAAATGCCCAACTCATGCAGGTGATCGGCGGTGTTGTGCAGGTATTCGTCATTCGGCCCACGCCCGCCAATGGCTGTTGTAATGATCCTCGCTTGCTCCTCAAGCGGCAGGCCGCCGCAATACTGCACATGGTCGGCATCTACGACATAGGTCACTGCCTGAACTGTTTGCCCATCCCGCAAGGTGACGGGCAGCACGGCCTCGACATAGGCCGAGGAAATCAGCTCGCGTTCGCGCAGGTATTCCAAAACACTTGCGGCCTTGTCTGCCACGACCTTCAACGCCAGCCCGTCGCAACTCGCGCTGCCCGCAGCGTCCAGCGCCAGCACCAACCCCGGATGTGCATCTGTGCCGCGATGGTGGATCGAACGCATACAGAAGGAACGGTGATAGCCGTTTAGCGTTGCGATCTGACGGTCGATATATTCAAACCCCGGATTCCACATCAGGGAACCGTATCCGAACACCCACATCGGGGAATCTGCCATGCGTCTGGTCCTTTTCGTTCCAGCCTTTATAAACACCAATAGCGGACAGGAAAGAAAGGCCGAAATATGCGCAAACTGATCAGCCTGATTGTGGTGATGGCGGGGCTTTGGGGCGGCTACTGGTTCGTTGGCTCCAGCAAACTGGAACAGGGGTTCAAGGACTATCTGGCGCAGGAACTGGGGCCGGCTGATCCGGTGCGTCTGTCCTATTCCGACCTGACGGTGCAGGGGTTTCCCAGCCGTTTTGACACCCGCATAACGGATATTGACCTGACCGATACTGTCAACGACCTTCGCTGGCAGGCGCCGTTTTTCCAGATTTACGCGCTCAGCTACAAGCCCTACCACATCATCGCCGCCCTGCCGCCACAACAGGTTCTGACCCTGCCAAAGCAGGAATTCAGCATCAAAAGCGAGATGATAAGGGGCAGTGTTGTGTTCCTGCCCAAACCCCTGTTCAGCGGAGATGTGATTATTGATCGCAGCAGCTTTGAAATGGTGAATGTGGCCGCATCCTCGAACAAGGGTTGGGAAACGACGATCAGGGAAGGGTCTGTGGCCCTGCGTCAAACCCCGACCAAGCCGCTGTTTTACGATCTGGCTATTTCGGCGCAGGGCATTGATTTACCTGACCAATTGCGCGCTCTGATCGACCCTGCGCATCAGCAATCGGCACTGTTTGACAGTTTAAAACTGGACAGCACGCTAGGCCTGTCCCACCCGCTGGACCTGACCGCCGACCGTGGCGAACACCCCAAGGTGACCGAGATCGAGGTGAAGGATCTGGCCATCCACTGGGACGACATCCGCTTTTTGGCAAAGGGCACATTGCAAATCGGCACGGATGGCTATCCGGTGGGCAAGCTGGATCTGACGGCGATCAACTGGCAGAAAATGTATGAACTGGCGGATCAAAGCGGCGCGGTTGATCCGGAATTCGCCCCGACCATCCAGAA
>CAZIDQ010000015.1:0-19755 GCA_964538015.1 uncultured Marinosulfonomonas sp. | reverse complement strand
AACTGGCGGATCAAAGCGGCGCGGTTGATCCGGAATTCGCCCCGACCATCCAGAATGGATTAAAGGTTCTGGCGGGCATGTCCGAAGGCGAGGACGTGATCGAAATCGCGTTGAATTTCGCCGATGGCCAGATGTCGCTGGGACCATTCCCGATCGGACCTGCGCCGCGTTTGTATTAAGGGTAGGCGGCGGGGTGAACCCCGCCCTACGACTATCGGCAATAGGAACCGCTGCGGTATCGCGCCGTGTCGAAATGGAAGTGGTCCTGATGGTAGCGATTGGCATTTGGTCCCAGAACGGTGCCGAACGGGCCACAAGCGGCGCGGTGCATGCGTTTCAGAATAGGCCCTTGGCGACGGTCGCGCCAGCCTTTCAACACGGTAAGCGAAGTGCCGTTCTTCAGGTTGATCGCGGCAATATCCACCGCGTGGCCATAGGCATGTTCGGAAATCTTGGCGCCACGCTGACTGTTACGGGTGCGGCAGGCATAGCTGGCGACGATTCGCAGAGATTTGATACCACCGCCCATGCGTCCGACTGCCGGTTTCGCGCCACTATGCACCCAGCGTTTCAGCGCCTTGGCGGTGTTGCAGTCGATGGTTGCAGGGGTGGTCAGGGCAACGCCATCCACGGCAGTCACCTTGACCGGATTGGGAATACCACAAGCACCGCGCCCGCGCACCGGCGCAATCGCCTGTCCACGAATGGCACGATCACCGCAGACTGACCCGCGACGCGGACCACGGACTTCGCGGCCAACACGGGCAGGTGTGACCATGTCAGGGGCGGTTTTCGCCCGCGCAATGATCCGTCGCATGTTGCGGGGGCGTGGTTTGGGTCGCAAGGATTTGCTTAGACCCGGTGGACCAACGAACACCACTACGTCGGGGCGTAAATCCGGAGCAACCATCGGCTGCCCACTGCGCCGCGAAAAGGGGCGTGGTTTAGGGCGAATGCGGGCGTTATAGAAAACCGGAACCGTTGTCTGACGCGGAACAAAAGTTGCCGTCACAGTCACGGGCCGTGCCATCGGTCGAAGGGAACGCGACGGGGCATTGGCCAGCGCCATTTGCCCTGTCAAACCGAACACGAACAGAAGGCCAAGCAACCGCAGCATCAGGATTTGACCCGTCCGAAATCAGCCGCATCGGTATCTTGACCCGCCTCGATAATACCGCGACGAATGGCGCGGGTGCGGGTGAAATAATCGTGCAGGTGATCCCCGTCACCGGTGCGGATGGCCCGTTGCAGGGCAAACAGTTCTTCGGTGAACCTGCCCAGAATTTCCAGCGTGGCGTCCTTGTTGTTCAGGAACACATCGCGCCACATGGTCGGATCCGACGCCGCAATCCGGGTAAAATCACGAAAACCGGCGGCAGAATAATTCACCACTTCGGTATCGGTCACACGGCCCAGATCATCTGCCACGCCAACCATCGTATAGGCAATCAGATGCGGTGCGTGGCTGGTGACGGCCAGCACCAGATCGTGGTGGTCGGCCTCCATTTCGTCCACTTTGGCCCCCATACCCAACCACAAATCGCGCAGACGCGTGGTTGCCGCCGCATCGGTCCCCTCGACCGGCACGATCAGGCACCAGCGGTTGTCGAACAATTCGGCAAAGCCCGAGTGCGGCCCCGATTTCTCGGTCCCTGCCAGCGGGTGCGCCGGAATGAAATGCACCCCATCGGGAATATGCGGCCCCACCGCCTCAATCACCGCGCGCTTGACCGAGCCAACATCGGAAACCGTTGCGCCCTTGTCCAGATGCGGGGCGATCTCTGCGGCCACAGCCCCCATCGCGCCAACCGGCACGCAAAGCACCACCAGATCGGCGCCTTTCACAGCCTCGGCCGCACTGTCGCAAACACGATCCACAAGCCCGATTTCAGCCGCCACTTTGCGGGTTTCTTTGGAACGCGCATAGCCCGTGATCTCGCCTGCCAGCCCGTCGCGGCGCATGGCATGGGCCATGGAGCCGGCGATCAACCCCAGCCCGATCAGGGCCACGCGTTCATAAATCTGCACCATTACCGCGCCTCCTTGAAACCTGCGACCGCATGAGCAACACGGCGGCACGAGGATTCGTCCCCGACCGTGATGCGCAGGCAGTTGGGCAATTTATACCCTTTTACCAGACGCACAATCAGGCCTTGGGATTTCAGGTAGGCATCACAGGCCACGGCCTCTTCCTCGCTGGCAAAACGGGCCAAAATGAAGTTGGCAGTCGAGGTGTCGGATGGCACGCCCAATTCGGCCAAGGCTTCGGCCAGCCAGGCCCGCAAGCGGGTATTTTCGACACGGCATTTGGTAACGTATTCCTGATCGCGCACAGCGGCGACGGCCGCAGACATCTGCGCCTGTGACAGGTTGAACGGCCCGCGCACGCGGTTCAGGATGTCGATCAATGGTTTGGGGCCATAGCCCCAGCCAATCCGCAGACCTCCCAACCCGTAGATTTTGGAAAAGGTGCGGGTCATCACCACATTATCACGGCTGTCCACCAGCCCTGCACCACCGTCGAACCCTTCGACATATTCGGCATAGGCCCCGTCCAGCACCAGCAGCGCTTTGGGCGGCAGGCCATCGGCAAGGCGGGCAATTTCATTGCCGCCGATCATCGTGCCGGTCGGGTTGTTCGGGTTGGCGACAAACACCAGACGGGTTTTGTCGGTGCAGGCATTCAGCAAGGCATCCACATCGGTGACACGCTCGCGCTCTTTGGCCTCGACCGGTGTCGCCCCTGCTGCCAATGCGGAAATGCGATACATGGAAAAGCCGTGTTCGGTGAACAACACCTCGTCGCCGACACCGGCAAAGGCCTGACACAAAAAGGCGATGATTTCGTCCGATCCCGCGCCACAGATGATCCGCTCGGGGTCCAGATTATGCACCTCGGCAATCGCCTGACGCAATTCGGCGTGGTCGGTTGACGGGTAGCGGTGCAATTCATGGGCGGCGCGCGCGAACGCGTCTTGCGCGGCCTCGGAGGGGCCAAAGGGGTTTTCGTTCGAGGACAGTTTCACCACATCCGACACGCCATCAACCGTGGCCTTGCCGCTTTGGTAAAGGTCAATCTGCATGATCCCGGGCTGCGGGGTAATCTTGGCCGTCATAGCTACAACACTCCTGTTAGAAAGGGTTCTAACCGAGCGAATGGGGCAATGCCAGACGCATTAGCCGTGCATTTCGCAACCGTTGCGCTTATGCGGCGTAGCGGGCGACGGCCTGATCAAAGGTGTTGGCCAGAATGTTCACGGAATCGATGATGTAATGCACGGTTTGATCCGTCATCAGATAGCCGAAATTCAGGCGCACCCAGCCGGGTTTGTGCACCTCGTTACCGGCCAGAATTTCATGCCGCAACTGGTCGGAGTAGGCGTGGTCGATATTCAACAAGCGGTGGCCGTAGGGACCGGCGCAGGCACAGCCACCGCGGGCCTGAATACCGTAAATGTCACTTAGCAGGCGGGTAAACACCTGTTCGGACACCGGTTTACCGGCGCTGTCGCGCACCAGAAAGGAAAAGATCGGCAGGCGGTGGGCGGTCGGGTGCCCCAGCAGGGTCAGACGCGGGTTGTTTGCCCAGCCCCGACGGGCCATTTGCACGAATTCGGCTTCGCGGGCGGCGATGCGGTCTTCTCCAATCGCCTCTTTGATCAGAAACACCAGTGCCGCGCGGATGTCACCGATGACGTTGGGTGTGCCAGCCTCTTCGCGTTCGGACAGGTTGCCGGTGTAGTCGTGGTTCCACGGCGAAACGAAACAGACGGTGCCGCCGCCAGGGGCTGTGGGCACATTGCGGTGCACAACGGATTTGCGCAGGATCAACACGCCCGAGGCCGCAGGGCCGCCGGGGAATTTATGGGCCGAGGCCACCAGCGCATCCTTTTCCACATCCGTGCCGCTGCACATGTCAATCGGCAGATACGGCCCGCCGCCAGCGTAATCCCAGACCGACAGGGCACCGTGTTTCTTTAGCAAGCGCGTGACCGGATCGGGGTTTGTGATAATGCCGGTGACGTTGGAGGCGGCCGAGAAACTGCCGATCATCAGATCCGCGCCCGCGTGATCCAGCAGAGCCTGCTCCAGCACGTCCAGATCCGGCCCGCCTGTGGCACTTTCGGGGATTTCCACCACCTCGGCTTTGCTTTCACGCCATGGCAGCATGTTCGAGTGATGCTCGTACGGTCCAATGAACACCACCGGATTTTGCGCCTCGTTCACACCCAGCAGGGCCACCAGCCGGTTCAACCCAGCCGTTGCGCCCGATCCGGTGAAGATCACCGCGCAATCCTCGCCTGCCTTGGTCACGCGGGCAATCTCGCCGCGGGCTTGTTCGCGCAGGCGGGTCATGTAGCCGCCGCAATAAGACGCCTCGGTGTGGCTATTGGCGTAATAGGGCAGCACCTGTTCAGAAATGAAATCCTCGACCTGACGCAGGGCACGACCCGAGGCGACGTAATCGGCGTAAACCAGCGGCACGGGGCCATCAGCGCCGGGGATCATCGCGCCTTCGCCAATCAATCCGGCACGTAGGTCGGCAATCAGGGTTTCGCGGGACAGCATGGATTTGAAAGCGTTCAGGGGCATGGAAATTCCTATTCTTTTCCCAATAATGCACCCGTTAATTTGCAATTACGCTCTTTGTTCACTTGATTTATTCCTTATTTGGTTGTCATTTGACCACATGAAACAAGGAATTGTAGATCATATCGACCGACAGCTATTAAAAGAGCTGCAAGAAAACGCCGACCTGTCGCAACGCGAGTTGGCTGACCGGATCGGCATTTCCCAAAACGCCTGTTGGCGGCGGTTACAGGCTTTGACGGCTGCGGGGGTGTTGCGCGGCGCCACGGCGCGGCTGGATCGACAACAACTGGGTTTGGGGCTGGTGGTGTTTGTGATGCTACGCACGCGGCACCATTCGGCAGACTGGCTGGCGCAGTTTCGCCGCCATGTGCTGACCATCCCCGAGGTGGTGGATTTTCACCGGATCGGCGGCGATTACGACTATCAGCTAAAGGTGGTGACCGAAGACATGGCCAGCTATGACCGCGTTTACCAGCGGCTGATTGAAAAGGTGGAGCTGGATTCGGTCACGTCCTATTTCGCGATGGAATCGATTGCCGAAGGGCGTCCGCTGCCCCTGTAGCAACACACTCAAAAGCAAAAGGGCCGCGCAAATTGCACAGCCCTTTCGGAATTTCGCAGATGTCGGCCAAGATTAGTTCTTGGCGTAGAATTCCACCACCAGGTTCGGTTCCATCATCACCGGATAAGGCACATCGCCCAATGTCGGTGTGCGCAGGAACGTCGCGGTCATTTTCGAGTGATCCACTTCGATGTACTCGGGCACATCGCGTTCGGCCAGTTGGGTGGCCTCAAGCAGAACAGCCAACTGTTTGGAACGATCACGCACCTCGATCACGTCGCCTTCTTTAACGCGGTAGGACGGGATGTTCACTTTCTTGCCGTTCACACGGACGTGGCCGTGGTTTACGAACTGGCGGGCGGCAAATACGGTTGCTACGAACTTGGCGCGGTAAACTACGGCGTCCAGACGACGCTCCAGCAGACCGATCAGATTTTCACCTGTATCGCCTTTTACACGTTCGGCTTCACCATAGATGCGGCGGAACTGTTTTTCGGTCAGGTCGCCGTAGTACCCCTTCAGCTTTTGCTTGGCGCGCAGCTGGATGCCGAAATCCGACAGTTTCTGCTTGCGGCGCTGACCGTGCTGGCCGGGGCCATATTCGCGACGGTTAACGGGGGATTTGGGGCGGCCCCAAATATTTTCGCCCATGCGGCGGTCTAGTTTGTGCTTGGCAGCTGTGCGTTTGGTCACGGCTGATCTCCTTCGGTATATATGCGCTGGATGCGCGAGAAGGGCGTTGTCCTTTCCCTCCCCTTAAACCGGTTCGGGCGACAGGCTTCCTTTTGCAAGGGCCACCAACACCAAATAAATGCCCCAGCCGGTGAGGACTGGGAACTTGGCGCTTCTAGGGGGCTGTCAGGACAGAGTCAATGGTGAAGAACGCTATCATACTTCAAAATTTCCGCGTCCGAAGATGTCAGATTGCGCCGTGCGTAATCGCCATAGGCAAACGGGTCCTGCGCCAGATCGGGAAACAGGTTGAACAAACGGGCGCGCTGTTCTTCCTCGACCGCCTCAAGCGAGGTATTCGCGGGATGGAAGCTTTCGGATTCGACCCCGTTGGCCCAGAGCACCTGATGACGCTCCAGCATCATGTGGACATACGTCACCTCGCGCACAGAATGATCAACCAGCACGGTCCGGTCATTCAGCAGGTCTTTGGCTGCAACCAGCACTTCTGGGGTGTTGAACAATGCCTTGGATGCGGCCCCTTTGACCAGCAGGCGGTGTTCGGGGGAAACCAGCAGGCCCTCGTCGGGTTCGCCTTCACACAAAGCATGTGCATTGATCCGGATTGGGCGCAGATGCGGCATGGCATGTAGGCGCGCACCACTTATCCGGCGCTGACCAATCCAGAGAATTTCTTGCGGGCCGTCATCCTTAGTCAACAGCCTGTCGCCTTCGCTCAAATCCTTGACCTGTCTATCGCCATCCGGCGTGCGTATCTTTGTATCAGGGGTGAAACAGATCACCCCGCCCGCAAATGGATCCACCGGCTGCACAGCCGAATTTTCAATCGAACAGCTTTCGACGCGTAATGTGGTTTGTTTCGGGGGAACTTCGTTTAAAAACATCAGGAGTGGCGCCGCCCCAGAGCCGGTTTCGATCACCGTCGCAGTATAGGTCCGCTGACCGTCCGACAGAACAATATTGCTATCAACCAGATGATTGCCCGTCCAAGTATAGCGGGCATCGCTTTTTTGCAATAACGCACGTCCTACCAGTCGCCGCACGGATCGTGCAGCCCGTTTGTGCAATTCTGCCATCCCGATCGCCCCGTCCAAAAGCAACATATCGGCCCGGCCATCAACCCGAACCGCCTGCCCGCTCCAGCGCCAAAGGGCGCCTTCGGCCAGTGTGTCAGGCGATGTAAATCGCTGACCGTTTACTTCTGTTTGCGACCCTGAAATGACAAACGCGCCTCGAAAGCCCGTCTTCGTATCCAACCGCTTGCCTCATTCGTTTTTATTTTTATTGCAGGCAGGCTAGCACAAAGCGAATCATCCTGAAAAGAGTCCGCAACCTGATTTGAAGGAAAAATGCGAGGTTCCGGACAGTTTTTGTGATCCTTTTGCCAACAATAGACCGGATGATCCAACCCTTGATTGAATTACTTTCCTGCCCATAAAAACCTTGCATTTCATCCAACACATTCCTATTTACGAATATATTGAATTCTCCGGCACGAATGTGCCTGCTCAACCGAAAGGAAAGTAATATGACTTCTGAACGCGCTGTGCTGGCCTTTGCCGGCTTTATGGTCATCCTGTCTGTGATCCTGACCAACTATGTTAACCATAACTTTATGTGGCTGACGGTCTTTGTCGGGGCTAACCTGTTCCAATCCGCCTTTACCGGCTTTTGCCCTGCTGGAAAAATCTTCCAAAAACTCGGCTTCAAACCTTCCGAAGGCAGCTGCTGCTAATCGTTTTGCGCACCCCGCCCGTCGGGGTGCGCACTAGCGCTTGTGAAACAACACCACTGTTGAACGCGCTTTTTGCAACTTGTCTTCGGCCTGTTTGCCATAGATACGCGTTTCAACAATCTCGAACGCTTCAATCTGATCCTCAAGAGATGCAAATTTTGCGGCGAACCCGGCGGGCTCGTAAACGCTTGCATTCACCCCCAAAGCAAACAACGCACCACTTCGCGCGACACGCAGCAATTCGTCAATTGCTTCCGGGCCAACATGTCCATGGGTAAAGGTCCCCGCCGAAATCACCCCGCCATAATGTGAATTCGCAATATCCAACCGCTTGGTTAAATCTGCCTGAATAGGGTTTTGGTAACACCCCTTTGACATCGCGACATCCAGCATCTCTGACGAAATATCCAGCGCATCCACAGACACCAGCCCATGCGTGGCAAGGGCATCGCCAACCAGTCCGGTGCCAGCCCCCACATCCAGAACCGGCGCGCACCCGCCTGCACGATCCGCAAACAAGGCGGCAATCAATTCCGGATAGAGGTAGTCATTGGCCTTTGCAAAATCCTGATCATAGGTTTTCGCCCACTTGCGATATAACCTGACAGAATCCTCAGGCGTTTCCAGGCCATAGGCCGTATCAAGATCCGGTTTTTTATCTGTCATCCGCTCAGTATAGGTCTAAACCGAATCGTCTTCCAGATGCAGCTTCATATCCATCAGCACATGTTGGAGCGCCAGCGTTTCACGCAGCAGCCGTTTGGCCTCGTTGATGGTGATCACCCCGTCCTCGATCGCTTGCCCGTATTCAGTCATCAGCATCGCAAACCGCTGGGACAAAGCAACCACATCCGCATTCACCCCGCCACCTTCCGGTACGTTGCGTTTTTCCTGATGAAAGGAAATCGTCACGCCAGCCAGATCCGCCAATGCCGAAGTAACATGCGGATATCCGGCCTCGCGTTCAAGCAAGGCAGCAGCATCCAGCGGCATAAAGCGGTCTGTATGCTCGTCTGCATCCGAATAATATCGCCCCAATGTCGCTTTGGATTTTCCGGTTAGCTTGCACGCGTTTTCAATACCAACGTCCTTTACCAGTGCTTCGGTATGCTTCTTTAGGTATTTCTTTACATCGACCATTTAAGACTCCTGACAGGGATCATCCGGTTTAGGGGGAATTGCCCTTTTCTTTTCCCATTAATCATTTCCGACAGGTTTGTCATATATAAATCCAGTCCCGCGTTCTGGGATTGTAGTGAGTGAC
Source organism: uncultured Marinosulfonomonas sp. (assembly GCA_964538015.1). Taxonomy (GTDB): domain Bacteria; phylum Pseudomonadota; class Alphaproteobacteria; order Rhodobacterales; family Rhodobacteraceae; genus Profundibacter. Next base: position 10,908 of record CAZIDQ010000015.1, on the reverse strand, counting down.
CGGCGCACCCAACGCTGGTTTGGTGGGGTCTATCGTGCTTTCGTTGCGTGGGAGCGGTGGAGCCAGAGCAATCTGGCAGTCGCGCGGAGACCCTTTTTGTTTGTAGTAGGTGCATGAGGTCCGGTTCATCCCCAGGCGCAAGCCGGTTCCGGGCCTCTTATTCCCGATCAAGCGGGGTTTTAGCCTTATTTTTGGCGTCATGCGTATGTTTTAGTTACTTCGCAAAGCAACCCCCGCCATACATGTCATAACTTGCCTTGCACATCCTTTTGGGTTTCGGCAAAACTAGGTGTATGGCAAAATTATACTTCCACTATTCCACCATGAACGCCGGCAAATCGACGATTCTGCTGCAGGCTTCTTATAACTACCGTGAACGCGGAATGCAGACCTACCTGATTACGGCACGACTGGACAATCGGGCCGGCGAAGCAAAGATTGCCTCGCGAATCGGTATTGATGATGATGCGGACACTTTCGAGACTGGCGAAGACCTGTTTGCCAAGATCAAAGCACAACTGGATCAAGGCCCTTGTGCCTGTGTCTTTATCGACGAGGCGCAATTTCTGACCAAAGAACAAGTCTGGCAACTGGCCCGTGCCGTTGATGATCTCGGGGTGCCGGTGATGTGCTATGGCCTGCGCGTGGATTTTCAGGGCGAGTTGTTCCCCGGATCGGCGGCCCTGCTGGCACTGGCTGACGAAATGCGCGAGGCGCGCACGATCTGTCACTGCGGCAAGAAGGCCACGATGGTCGTGCGGCTTGATGGCGACGGCAAAGTGATCATTGATGGCGATCAGGTGCAAATCGGTGGCAATGAAAGCTATTTGTCGCTGTGTCGTAAACACTGGCGACAGAAAACTGGTGACAGAGGCTGATCTAAATCTGTTCGCCTTTGGGTTTTACTCGGATTCGTTTTCTTATAAAGAAAACGGACCGAAATCTTTGAAAGATTTCGGGGGCTCCCGAAAAAACGCAGGGCCTTTTCCTATACCCTGTTCGCCGGCTCGTGACCCGCAAAGAACGCGCGCAGGTTTTCAACCGCCATCATCCCCATATTGGCACGCACCTCTTGGGCATTGGTGCCCAGATGCGGCAACAGAACCACGTTATCCAGCGCCTTCAGGGCATCCGGCACATGCGGCTCCTGTTCGTAAACATCCAGCCCCGCACCGGCGATTTTACCATCCTGCAAGGTGGCAATCAGCGCCGCTTCGTCAATCACATCTCCGCGCGAAATATTCACCAGATAGGCATGTGGCTGCATCGCCTTTAGCGCGGTCGCGTCAATCAGATGATGCGTTTCAGGGCTGCCCGGCACGGCCAGAACAACCACATCCGCTGTTGCCATCACCTCGGCCAATGATCCCAACTGTTTCGCAGGCACCCCCGCATCCGCCACGTTCGAGCGGTTGTGAAACACCACATTCATGCCGAACCCGTCATGGCACCGCTTGGCAATCGCCTTGCCGATCCGCCCCATGCCGATGATCCCCACGGTTTTGCCACCAATGTGCATCCCCAGCATCTGCACCGGATGCCAGCCGCTCCAGTTGCCCGACCGTACCAGCCGTTCCCCTTCGCCCGCCCGCCGCGCCGCCATCAGGATCAGCGTCATGGCAATATCGGCGGTGGCGTCGGTCACGGCCCCCGGTGTGTTGGTCACGGTGATACCCCTGGCTGTGGCAGCCCCCACGTCGATGTGGTTATACCCCACCCCGAAATTCGCCAGTATCTTGCAGCGCGGATCCTCGACCCGCCCGATGGCATCCGCCGTAAAGCCATCCCCCAACGTCGGCAGCACCGCGTCATAACCCATCAGCGCGGCCGAGGCTTCACCCTCGCTCATCGGTTGGGTGGTGGGGCGCAGGGTCACGTCATACTCGGCCTGCAAAACCTGCATCACGGAATCAGGCAACGCACGGGACACCAGCAAGCGTTTCATCAATGCATCCTTCCGCCATTTGGCACCGCCTGATCCGGCGCCAGCAGCACAATCGCACCATCGGCGTCCGGTACGCCCAGCACCAGAACCTCGGACATGAATTTACCGATCTGGCGCGGCGGGAAATTCACCACTGCCATCACCTGCCGCCCGATCAGGGTTTCCGGTGTGTAATGGTCAGTGATCTGGGCCGAGGTCTTGCGCTCGCCAATCTCGCCGCCAAAATCCACCCACAGCTTGATCGCCGGTTTGCGCGCCTCGGGGTAGGGTTCGGCCCGCAGCACGGTGCCAACCCGAATATCCACCTTCAAAAATTCGTCAAAGCTCAGATCATTGCTCATTTCGACAGCTCCTTGGACCGGTCGGTTGACGCCGCCACGGCGCGTTTCATTAAAGGGGGCAGTCCGGTTTCGGGTTCCATCAAAACCTCCAGCGCGGCGGCTGTGGTGCCTTGCGGACTGGTCACATTCACCCGCAATTGCGCGGGGTCCTCGTCCGCCGCTTCGGCCAGTTGCCCTGCCCCCGAAACCGTCGCCTTGGCCAGTTGCATTGCCATATCTGCGGGCAATCCCTGTTCCACACCTGCGGCCGCCAGTGCCTCGATCATCAGGAATACATAAGCAGGGCCAGAACCGGAAACCCCCGTCACCGCATCAATCTGCGCCTCGTTTTCCAGCCGCACCGTCTGCCCCACGGCCTGCAACAGAGACTCCGCCAGTGCCAGTTCCGCATCACCTGTATTGCCATTGCCAACCAGCGCCGTGATCCCGCGCGAAATGGCGGCAGGGGTGTTCGGCATGGCGCGAATGATCGGGGTATTATCGCCCAGCGCCTGTTCATAAAATGCCAGCGATTTTCCGGCAGCGACCGAGATAAACAGCGTCTTGCCATTGCCCATCGGGGTCAGAACCGGCAGGGCTTCCTCCATCATCTGCGGTTTGACCGCAATCAGAACAATCGCCGGTTCATCGGGTAAATCCGTGTTCAGATGCAGCCCCTCGGCCACCAGCCCCTGCACCCAGTCACTGGGATGCGGGTCCATGATCCAGGTTGATGCGGCAGGCAACCCTTGCCCCAGCCAGCCCTGCAACATGGCCGATCCCATCTTGCCACAGCCCAGCATCACCAGCCCGCGTTTCTTTACGTCATTCATATCCATTAGGTTCGTCCCTGTTATCCAAGTTTGGAAAACAGGTTAGGCCCGACCGTAAGCCTCTGCAATGGCAACCTGCATCGCATCTTCGACCGATTGATCGCCCCAGACCACCAGCTGGAACGCCGGATAGAACCGTTCCGCCGACAACACGGCGGCGTTGATCAGGGTCGAGATCTGCTCGGCCCCTGCCATCTGTCCGCCCGACAGCACCAGCCCGTAACGATACACCATCAGCCGCTGTTCACGCCAATAGGTAAAGGCGCCCGACCAGCAACGGTCATTCACCGCGTTCAATGCCTCATAAAGCTTCGGCAGTTTTTCGTCCGGTGGCTCCATTTCAAAGGTGCAGATCAGGCGCAAGGTTTCATCTGTGTCCGACCACGCCAACGTGATGGAATAGGTGCGCCACTGGCCCTCGACCGCCATAGCGATCTGGTCATCGGCCACGCGGTCAAAATCCCATGCATGATGCTGGGCCAGCGTTTCAACGATGTCGATCGGGTGCAGGTCATCTGCATCCAGAAACTGCTCGGATAGCGACATGTGCCTGACCTCTACTGCTTTAATTCCTGCGGGTGGCAGCCCACAACAACTAGGCCTCTATACCAGAACCGGTGGATGTTACCGCCTGTTCTTACTAGATATGGTGGTACATAGGGGCGACCCTGTAAAGATTTTTCTTCGGGTTATCCCCAGATTAATTTGCCCGATGTGCGTTGACAGTTGCCCTAGCCCGCCACATCTATTCAGAACCGCCCCAGCCGGAAAGCACCCACATGCCGCCAAAACCCGATGCCGAAATCCACAAAAACGGCACCTTTCGCAACACCCCGCCGTTTTCGCAACTTCGCGAAGGGATGAGCCAGTTTGACCTGATCCGAAAATTCTTGTTTGAACGCACCCCAAATACAATTCCCAAAGGGGGCATTCCCGTTCTGCCGCTTGATCGGGCGACACTGGACGCCGAACGCCAGAACGACGAAATCCATTTATACCGGCTGGGCCATTCGACCATCCTGCTGAAACTGGGCGCCGATTATTGGCTGACCGATCCTGTTTTTTCCAACCGCGCGTCCCCCAGCCGGTTTGCCGGTCCCAAACGGTTTCACAGCACGCCGATAACCATTGCCGATCTACCGGATATCAAAGGGGTAATCGTTTCCCACAACCACTATGACCATCTGGATAAATCCGCGATCAAACAGTTGAACGGCAAGGTAGAGCATTTCGTCACCACCCGCGGCACCGGCAAATATCTGAAACGCTGGGGCGTGGCTGAAACCCGCATCACCGAACTGGGCTGGTGGCAATCCCATAGCCACGGCGAAACCACCCTGACCGCCACCCCGTCGCAACATTTCTCGGGCCGCGGGCTGTTTGATGCAAACAAATCCCTCTGGGCCTCATTCGTTATTCAGCATGGCGGAAAATCCATCTTCTTTGGCTCGGATTCCGGTTACTTTGACGGCTTCAGGCAAATCGGCCAACACTTTGGCCCGTTCGATATCACCCTGCTGGAAACCGGCGCCTATTCCTCGGCTTGGCCGCATGTCCACATGCGTCCGGAACAAACCCTGCAAGCCCACAAGGATCTGGGTGGCAGCACCCTGATGCCCATCCACAATTCCACCTTCAAGCTGGCGTTTCATCCCTGGAAAGAACCGATGGAGCAAATTTCACAGCTTGCCGGGCAGGAAAACCTGCCGATCCTTACGCCCAAAATCGGCGAACGCGTATTGCTGGGGCAGATCGTTGAATCCGATCATTGGTGGACCGATACGCATTAACAACTGTATTTGTCAGGACCGTCGAACCCCGCTAGACTGGACAAAATACAGCCAGCGGAGAACCCAATGCCAACAAATCAGGACCGTATAAAGCGGGTCAAGAAAACTGCCCATGAGTACGACCGCCATAGTGGCTGTTCACAAGGTGTATTGCTTGCTTTGCAAGAAGAGTTTGGCATCGGCAGTGACGAAGTATTCAAAGCCGCGACCGTGCTTTCGGGCGGCGTTGCCCGTCATGGCGAAACCTGCGGTGCGTTACTTGGGTCGCTCATGGCGCTGGGTCTGGTGGTCGGGCGCGAAAAAATGGAAGACACCCAGACGTACCGCGATTCAATGGAGCCCTCGGCCGACATTATTGCCCGCTACAAAGAGGAACTGAAAAAGCAATTCGGATTTGAGGGTGAACTGCAAGGCACGCTCTGCAAACAGATCCACGCCAAAATCTATGGCCGTGCCTTTGATATGACAGACAAAGTCGACTATCAGGCGTTTCTAGATGCGGGGGGCCACGGCGATAATGGCTGCCTGAAAGTCTGCGGAATCGCGGCCGAGGTGGCAGCGGAAAAGATACTGGAGCTTGCAAAAGGCGACACGCCCAGCACCTAGGGTCAGGGCCTATTAATCCTTCGCCTCCCCCTTCAGGGGGACCAGAGGGGGTTTTACCAAGATAGAGCGTGGGCGCCAGCCCACTCCGCCAGATCAGGCTTTTTTGGTGCGTGTTGCCGGTTTCTTTTTCTTCGGCGCCGGCTTTGTCTCTAGCGCATCCAGCCGTGCCTTCAGCGCTTCATTCTCTTCGCGCGCTTTTTGCGCCATCGCACGGACTGCATCAAATTCCTCGCGCGATACGAAATCGCGATCAGCCATCCAGCGGTCAACCCAGCTTTTCATCGCTGTGTTTGCTTCGTCCTTGGCCCCCTGCGCCACACCCATGGCGTTGGTGAACAGGTGGGAAATATCATCGAGTACTTTGTTACGGGTTTGCATAGAAGCCTCCGGAATTTGCTGTTAACGCATATATGATGTGACAATCGGCAAATCACAAGGTTGACTTCGCCATAAAACAAACGGCAGGAAACAAATATGCAAGCAGTCATCCCCTTTCCCGGTATCGGCAACGAGATTTTTTCCATCGACATCGGTGGCTTTGTCTTTGCGCTACGCTGGTATGCGCTGGCCTATATCGTTGGCATTATCATCGGCTATCGCATCGTGTTGCGGGCCGTGCGTATCCCGCACCTGTGGCGCGATGAAATGCCGCCCACCACACCGGAATTGCTCGAAGCATTCCTAACATGGGCGATTCTGGGCATCATCCTTGGCGGTCGCCTTGGCTTTGTGCTGTTTTACCAGCCGACCTATTATCTGCAAAACCCCGCCGAAATCCTGCAAGTGTGGAATGGCGGCATGTCGTTTCATGGTGGATTTTTGGGCGTGGTGATTGCCGGTCTGATCTTTTGCAAGAAACACGGCATCAAAATGCTGTCCTTTGGTGATCTGATGGCGATGGCCGCGCCAATCGGCCTGTTGCTGGGCCGCCTGGCCAATTTCAACAGCGCCGAATTGTGGGGCCGCCCCTCGACCCTGCCCTGGGCCGTTATTTTCCCCGGAACCGCAGCACAGGATTGCCCCGGTGTGATCGGCGCCTGCGCACGCCACCCGTCGCAATTGTACGAGGCCACGATGGAAGGCCTGATCCTTGGTGCTTTGGTTCTGTTTCTTGCGTGGCGTCGTGGCTGGCTAAAAAAACCGGGCCAGTTGATGGGGCTGTTCATCGCCGGTTACGGTGTGTCGCGATTTATCGTTGAATTCTTCCGGCAGGCTGATGCACAATTCATCACCGCCACCAACCCGATGGGCTATGTCATGCAGTTTGGCGATTTTGGCCTGACCAAGGGCCAGCAACTGTCCCTGCCCATGATCGCCATCGGCCTGTTATTCATCCTTTATGCAAGGAAACGCACATGACGACGCCATTGGCCAAAATCCTGATTGACCGCATCGCCAACACCGGCCCTATCAGCATTGCCGACTATATGGCGGAATGTCTGCTGCATCCGAAATATGGCTATTACACCACCCGCAATCCGTTCGGCGCGGATGGCGATTTCACCACGGCGCCGGAAATCAGCCAGATGTTTGGCGAACTGCTGGGCCTGTGTCTGGCGCAATCGTGGCTGGAACAGGGATCGCCCAAGGCGTTTGTGCTGGCCGAACTTGGACCCGGTCGTGGCACATTGATGGCCGATGTTTTGCGCGCCACCCAAGGGGTTTCCGGATTTCACGAGGCGGCGAATATTACCTTGGTCGAAGCCTCGCCTGCGTTGACAAAAACCCAGCGCGAGCGACTGGATGGCTATGACGTGAACTGGGTCCAAACCACCGGTAACCTGCCGGACGGGCCGCTATACCTGCTGGCCAATGAATTTTTTGATGCCATGCCCATTCGCCAGTTTATCTTTGCCGGCGAGACGGGCTGGCGCGAGCACCGTGTCGGTGTCGAAGATGGCAAACTGGTATTTGGCGCGGGTGATCCGGCGGATGTCCCGGCCCTGACCCACCGCGTCAAGGATTGCCGCGAAGGTGATCTGGTCGAGGTTTGCGCCGCCGCCGGTGCCATTTCCGAAGACATCGCCAAACAAATCGCCCGCTTCGGGGGGGCTGCGATCTTTATCGATTATGGCGACTGGCGGTCCTTGGGTGACACTCTGCAAGCCCTGCGTGGCCATGAATTTGACAGCGCGCTGGCCCACCCCGGCGAGGCCGACATCACTGCGCATGTGGATTTCGAGGCGCTGGCGGTGGCGGCCGTTTCACATACGCCGGTCAGCAAAATGATCCCCCAAGGCGAATTGTTGGCGCGCCTTGGTATTGCGCAAAGGGCCGAGGTGCTGGCACAAGGTTTAAGCGGTGATCAGCTTGAGGCCCATATGAGCGCCTTAAAACGCTTGACCGACCCTACCGAAATGGGGACCCTGTTCAAGGCAATCGCCCTCTACCCCAATGGCCACACACCCCCAGCCGGATTCAGCGCATGACCCTTGAAATCCTGACCGCCGACAGCCTGTCCAATTTCCGCCACGGGTTCTTTTCCCGCCGCGGTGGCGCATCCAGCGGTATTTATCAGGGGCTGAACTGCGGCTTTGGCTCGACCGACCAAACCGAGGCCGTCACCCTAAACCGCACTCGTGTGGCCGACGCAATGGATGTCGCGCCCGATGAATTGGCCACGGTGTTCCAGTATCACTCTGCCGAAGTCCTGACCCTAACCAAGGCGCCGCATGGTAAACGCCCCAAGGCAGACGCGATGGTCACCGCCACCCCCGGTTTGGCGCTGGGAATCCTGACTGCCGATTGCGCGCCGGTATTATTTGCCGACGTTGATGCAGGCGTTGTTGGCGCGGCCCATGCCGGATGGAAAGGGGCGCTAAATGGCGTGCTGGAAAATACGCTGGATGCAATGGAGGCCTTAGGGGCCGAGCGCGACAATACGGTTGCGGTGGTTGGCCCCTGCATCAGTCAGGCCGCATACGAGGTGGGGCCGGAATTCATGGACACCTTCATGGCGCATGATCCCGAATATGCCCGTTTCTTTGCTGGTGGCAATGCGGACCGCGTGCAATTTGATCTGCCTGCCTTCGCCCTGCACCGCCTGCGCGAAGCGGGGATAGGTGATGCTGAATGGACCCGCTATTGCACATATTCGGATGCGGACCGTTTCTATTCCTACCGCCGAAGCGTTCACCAAAAAGAGGCCGATTACGGGCGGCTTATTTCAGTGATCCGCGTTTAGTCACACCCGTTGACCAACCAAAAACCGCACCAAAACCGCCGCAATTCTGCCCAAATAGGCTGACATACCACCCTTGCCCAAGACAATGGCAAATGCCTGTCTGCGCGTTAAAGATACGTTTGCCGTCTGGCCTGAAACAAAAAGCGAAAGCAGAAACATGGAAAAACAGCAACGCCTGATCGGCAATATCATTTCCGAAACCGACAAAGACGTCACGCCCCTGCCATGGGCCCGTGGTGACCGTCGTTCGCAATGGATTGAAAAACGCGCCGCCCAGACTGCGCCGCAGCAGGCCGAAAACTAGGCCGACTTATTCAGCCGTTTTTCCAGCACTTCAAACGGCACACCCGGCTGATCCTTGGCGCAACGGATCACCAGCGATGTTTTCACGCTTGCCACATTCTCTGCCGATGTCAGATCTTCGGTTAAAAACCGCTGGAAGGTCGACAAATCGGGTGCAACGCATTTCAGGATAAAATCCACCTCGCCATTCAGCATGTGGCACTCGCGTACCAATGGCCAGTTCTGACATTTTGCCTCGAACGCTGACAGGTCCACTTCGGCCTGACTTTGCAATCCAACCATGGCAAACACCTGCACCTCGAATCCCAATTCGCGCGCGTCCACATCGGCATGATAGCCGCGAATATACCCGCTTTCTTCCAAAGTGCGCACACGGCGCAGGCAGGGCGGCGCCGAAATGCCGACCCGTTTGGCCAATTCCACATTGGTCATCCGCCCGTCAGCCTGAAGTTCGGCCAAAATCATCCGGTCAATCGGATCCAGTTTCGAATTTGCCATTGTTTTCCTCTAAGGTATTTTGGCGGATTGTATGCGCGCTAACATTCAGGCGCAACAATATTTCACAAAAGTACGATTTTCTTGCCAAACCGGCAATTCCCGCATCAATTGGCCGCGATGCGTGACGCGGGGGGTTTTCCTGCCTGCCCCCTGCGCCTATATCTTGCCCAACCACAGTTTTTACAAGGGGGCACTCATGTCCGAGACACGCCATACCAAAGTTTTGATCATCGGCTCCGGCCCTGCCGGCTACACCGCCGGAATCTATGCCAGCCGCGCTATGCTGGAACCCATTCTGGTGCAAGGGATCGAGCCGGGCGGCCAATTGACCACCACCACCGAGGTCGAAAACTTCCCCGGCTTTACCGAGGTTCAAGGCCCCGAGTTGATGATGAAAATGCAGGAACACGCGGCCGCAATGGGCACCGAGATCATCGGCGACATCATCACCGATCTGGACGTAAGCAGCCGCCCCTTCACCGCCAAAGGCGACAGCGGAACCACCTACACTGCCGATGCCGTCATTCTGGCAACCGGCGCGCGGGCCAAATGGCTGGGCCTGCCCAGTGAAGAAGAATTCAAGGGCTTTGGCGTTTCCGCCTGTGCCACCTGTGACGGCTTCTTTTATCGCGGCATGGAAATTGTCGTGGTCGGTGGCGGCAATACCGCTGTGGAAGAGGCGCTGTTCCTGACCAATTTCGCCTCCAAGGTGACCCTGATCCATCGCCGCGACGAATTGCGGGCCGAAAAAATCCTGATCCACCGGTTGATGAAAAACGAGAAAATCGTGCCGCTGTGGGATCACGAACTGGTCGAGGTATTCGGCGATGACGACCCCAAAGGCGTGACCGGCGTGCGCGCCAAACATGTCAAAACCGGCGAGATCACCGAGGTTCCGGCCAAAGGCGTATTCATCGCCATCGGCCACGCCCCTGCCAACGAATTGATAAAGGATACGTTGGAAATCCATATGGGTGGCTATGTGGTGACCAAACCCGACAGCACCGAAACCTCGGTTCCCGGGGTGTTTGCTGCGGGTGATCTGACCGATTACAAATTCCGTCAGGCGGTCACCTCTGCCGGCATGGGTTGCATGGCAGCACTGGAAGCCGAGCATTTTTTGGCCGAACAAGAAGACTAACACCGTCACTGAACATCCCTTCCCGTATATTCAGCGGGAAGGGGAATAGTGTTCTACAGTCGCACCAAATCCAAAACTTTTTGCCCGCTTTCATAAAACCTTCAAGCCTTTGCTTGTATTTTGTCACATTCCGGCGCTATTTGCGAAAAAAGCACTCAAACCGCAAAGCCCAGTAACCAGATCGAGAGTTTTCATATGCCCATGTCCATCCTCGCCCCCATCCCCGAGCTGTACGTCTCGTATGAAAGTGCGCAAAAACTGAAGGCCGAAGCCGGTGATCTGCCGTCC
>CAZIDQ010000014.1:8841-30485 GCA_964538015.1 uncultured Marinosulfonomonas sp. | reverse complement strand
GCCATGACAAGCGGAATCTGTTCCTGACTGGGTATAGGCTCTTGTCGTGCATCCCCGGGAAAATCGAATGTTCCTTTAACCACAAGCGACAGGAATTCGCGGCCGGTTTTATCCATGCCCATGGTAAATTCGCTGACATATCGAGTCTGGTTATAAATTTGCATTCGCGGCCTCGCTGCCACTTCGCGCTGGAAACATAAGATCAAAAATAGGTCGTAAAAATCACCTGAAGGATACGCGTAAAAGGTGTATCGGTCCAGCCCCCGCTTGTTAAGGTAGGTTATACCTGACTGTTGCCAACGCCTGTATTGTGGTAGGTTGGCGTGATTGAACGGGCGCCAGAAAGGATTCTGAAGGTGGTCTTCAAATGTATTATTTTATTTGTTTTCACTCTCGCTGCGCAATGCGTCGCCGCGGCTGAACGTGTGGCCCTGCTTATTGGCAACGATACCTACGGGGCACCGTCACTGGCGCTGGATAATCCTGTGAATGATGTCGAAGTTCTGGACATCGCTCTATCCAAACTGGGGTTCAGGGTGACCCGCGCCGAGAACCTTGATCTGGCCCGTTTGATGGCCACACTAACGACTTTTGAGGCGGAGATGCGCGGGGCCGATATCGGGCTGGTGTTTTTCGCCGGACACGGGGTGCAGATCGATGGCGAAAACTATTTGCTGGCCGCAGATTTCAGTGCGCTGACCTTGAAAGAGGCAAAACAAAAATCTGTAACCATGTCCCAGTTGCGTGACAGGTTTTCCCGCTCAAAACCCAATTTGGGCGTGATCATTCTGGATGCTTGCCGCAACAATCCGTTTTCGGCTTCGGGTATGGCAGAAAAGGGTTTGGCGCGATCACAAGGGGGGGCAGGATTGCTGATCGCCTATGCCACCGACCCTGGCAATGTCGCCTATGATGGCGAGGGTACGAACAGCACATTCACCCGCGCACTGGCGGATAATATCGCCACCCCCGGGGTCGAGGCGCGGTTGATGTTCGGGCGCGTCCGCCAGCAGGTTCTGCGTGATAGTGGCGGGGCACAAATTCCGTGGGTCGAAGAGGCGGTTGTTGGCGAATATTTCTTTAGCCCCAAAAGGGTGACCACGATTGACCGCACCCGTTTGCAGGACGAACTAACCGCATGGGAGGAAGCGGGAAGGCAGGCTTCGGTTGCAGGGTATCAGGGGTTTTTGTTGCAATACCCTGATAGTTTGTTTGCCATGATTGCCAATGAGCGGATGACCCGGATTCGTGATAGCGGGCAGATCGTTGACAATTCCCGGCAAAGCATCCGCTATCAGGTCACAGGTGCTGACAAGCCGCGAATTATCGCCGCCCTAACCTTGCTTGGTTTCTTGTCCGAAGGTGGTATCCGCGGCACGTCTGATGCGGCACTGTCTGATGCGCTGGTGCGATACGCCGCGCAGACCGGTGCCGATAATGCGGCCGTCACCCCCGAAACGGTTTACCGCGATGCGGCACGGCTAACCGTGGTGTTGGCGGCACAAACCGCGCAGCGTATCCGCACCGATCTGGCCGCGCTGGCGGGCATTGAAAAGACGCTGGATATCGCCCGGACAGCAGGTGAACAACTGGAAGCACTGGCGCTGCAAAACAGTGATGCCGCTGCCATGTTGCCCGATGCCCGCGCCGATATTGCCGCCATTCAAACAGCCCGTGAAAACGTGCTGGAACGGTTGGACGACAACCGAACATTTTACGTTCGTCTACTGGAACGCGCGGGCGCGCATTTTGCGCCTTACCTGGATTATGCTATACTGGGGTTGGCCACATCCACCGGCACGGGCACGCGCCTAAGTCAGGATGCAGCCGTTTTTTTAAATCATGTTGCTGAATTCAATTTATCCGAAAAGAAAGGAAGTTATTCATGGCTTTCCGATTTCCTACCAAAAACATAGTTCTATTTGTGTCGGCTCTTGGCATGGCATCTTGCGGCACTGAAACCGCGCAAGCGCCGGTTTCCCAACCGTCCACCAACGCATCAAAAGCCGAACGCGATCTGGCCAAACAGGCCAAAGCATTTCAGAAAACGGTTGTCCAAGGCATCGCCGTCGGAGTCACCGTCGCTTTTATTGGCGGCGGAAAGACCGGAAATCCCGGCGGGCTACTGCTGATCGGGGTGCCGCTTGGTGCCGTGACAGGTACCTATGTGGCCTTTCTGCAAAAGAAATTCGCCAATCAGGAACGCCGCTTGAAAAAGGCGCGGACCGATGTGCAAACCGCCAACAAGGAACTGGAGGCGGCGATTGCCACCATGCGCGCTGTTCTGGCCCAGCAACGACGCGAGTTGACCGAGATTCGCAAGACCGCAGGCACCAACCCCGCCTTGGCCCGCGAATTGACCGAGGCACGCGGAAACCTGCGCAATATGGAACGCGCGATCAAAGGGGCCGAGGGATGGCAACGCGAATTCAGCGATGCCCGCTCGGTGATCAAGGTCGAGGGACGGTTGGCCGGAATTGATCCGGGTATTGCCGCCCTTTCTAAACGGATCGCTACCATGCGTTCGATTGCAAACAGTCTGGAAAAAGAGATTTAGATCATGTCAAAACCTATTCTTGTCACCGCCCTTGCCCTTGCGGCCTGCGCCACCTCGGATGATCCTGCCGATGGGGGATTTTTCAACGGGGTAAACGGTATTGCCAGCGGTAAATATCAGGCCCGTGTTGATGAACAACAACAGGGGCTGGCCAAAGATCAGGCCCGCAATGCGGAATTGTCCGGTCAACTGGCGGCCCTGCGTGGCCAGCACAGTTCGGTAAAATCCGAGATCATCCAGAAACGCGCCGCCCTGCGGGCCAAGGGCGTCAAACTGACAGCCGCATCAGAACGCGAGGTGCAAAAGGTGATCAGCTCGAACCCGCAAAGCGCCGCCGCCCTGCGCCGCGCCATTGCAGACGCGCGCGCCCTGTCGGCGGAACTGACGCGACTATCGGGCTGATCTACTCAAAGTGATAGCCAAACCCTTTGTCGCCACCTGTTACGGTGACCTTTTTCAACTCCTCGCCTTCCAGCGTGCGGTTCAGCACCTGCCGGCTTAGCTCGGGCAGCAGGGTGTTGGTCAGGATCGCATCGATCATCCGCCCGCCACTTTCGATCTCGGTGCAGCGCGCCTTGATCAGGTCCATCGTGCCTTCGCCAACAATCAGTTCGGCGTCATGCGCATCCAGCAGGCGCGCCGCAATCGAACGCAGCTTGTGGCCGGCAATCGCCTCGATCATCGCATCCGACAGCGGGTAGTAGGGAATGGTCACGACCCGCCCCAACAATGCCGCCGGAAATACCTTGAGCAGCGGCGCGCGTAAGGCGGCGGTCAGCTCTTTCAGATCGGCCTGTTTGCTGCCGTCGTCCGTCATCGCCATAATCTCGTCCGAACCGACATTGGATGTCAGCAAGATCAGCGTGTTCTTGAAATCAATCCGCCGCCCCTCGCTGTCGTCCATCATGCCTTTGTCGAACACCTGAAAGAAAATCTCGTGCACGTCGGGGTGGGCCTTTTCCACCTCGTCCAGCAGCACCACCGAATAGGGACGCCTGCGCACGGCTTCGGTCAGGATGCCACCCTTGCCATAGCCGACATATCCGGGTGGCGCGCCTTTCAGGGTGGAAACGGTATGGGCCTCCTGAAACTCGCTCATGTTGATCGAAATCAGGTTCTGTTCGCCACCATACAGCGTTTCGGCCAGCGCCAGCGCGGTTTCGGTTTTGCCCACGCCCGAGGGGCCGCACAGCAAAAACACTCCGATCGGTTTTTCCGGCGCGCCCAATGCGGCATACGAGGTCTGGATCCGGTTCGAGATCATCTCCATCGCGTGATCCTGTCCCACGACCCGTTCCGACAGAATGCCCGCCAATTGCAAGGCACGTTCGGTCTGGCTGGCCAGCATTCGACCGGTAGGGATGCCGGTCCAGTCCTGCACCACGGCGGCCACAGCGTTGCGATCTACCGATGGCAGGATCAGGGGCTTTTCGCCCTGTGCCTCGGCCAGTTCGGCATTTTTGGTCCGCAACAGGTCCAACGTTTCGGCACGTTCCTTTTCGCTAAGGGCAACAGGTTCAGCGCCTTCTTCGACCTCCTCTTCTTCCAAAGGCGTTTCGCCAACTTCGCCGGTATCATCCAGCGGCTGACCAGCCCCGCGCAATTGGGCACGCAGATCAAGGATTTCATCCACCAGTGCTTTTTCGGACTCCCAGCGGGCCGTGGCCTGTTCCATCTCGGCTTCGGCCTGTGCCAGATCGGCGGTGATTTTCGCAATCCGTTCGGTAACGTCGATGCCTATCGCCTCTTCCCGTTCGGCAATGCGGTTTTCAATTTCAAGCGAGGCAAGGCGGCGTTCGATATCCTCGACCTGTGCCGGTGTGGCGTGCTGCGAAACCGCAACGCGGGCGCAGGCGGTGTCCAGCAGACTGATCGCCTTATCGGGCAATTGACGCGACGGGATATAGCGGTGCGACAGCGCGACCGATGCCTCGATCGCTTCGTCCAGAATCTCGACCTGATGGTGTTTTTCAAGCACTCCGGCCACGCCGCGACACATGCGAACAGCGGCGTCCTCGGATGGCTCTTCGATCTTGACCACCTGAAAGCGGCGGGTCAGGGCAGGGTCTTTTTCGATGTGTTCCTTATATTCCGACCACGTTGTTGCTGCGACGGTGCGCAACTCGCCCCGCGCCAATGGTGGTTTCAGCAGATTGGCGGCATCACCTGTGCCCGCTGCGCCACCCGCGCCGATCAGCGTATGGGCCTCGTCAATGAACAGGATGATGGGGATTTCCGAATTTTTCACTTCGTCAATCACCGCTTTTAAGCGTTTTTCGAACTCCCCTTTTACCGATGCGCCAGCCTGCATCAGACCTATATCCAGCATGTGCAACTCAACCTGTCGGAGTTGTGGCGGTACGTCACCCCGCGCCAACCGTTGGGCGAAACCCTCGACCACGGCGGTTTTGCCAACCCCCGCTTCGCCGGTCAGAATTGGGTTGTTCTGGCGGCGGCGCATCAGGATATCGATGATCTGGCGGATCTCCATATCGCGTCCCACGACGGGGTCAATTTCACCGGCACGCGCGCGTTCGGTCAGGTTGGTAGCGAACTGATCCAGCGCCGATTGGCCACCGGGTTTTGGCTTGTCTGCCGGTGTGGTTTCAATCCCTAGCCCTTCGACTGAATCGACCAGCAATTCGTCCAGTTGACCGGCCATTGCTGCCGGATCAATTTTGTCAAACTCAAGCGAGATTTTGAACAAAAGCCCCTCAAGGACCGGCACTTTCAATGCGGCCAGCAGAATGTAGGCCGAGCGCACGGTCTCGTCGCCAAATTCGAGTGATCCGAAATTCCACGCCTCTTGAATTGCGCGAAAAATATGGTCGGAAAATTCCTCGACCGAGGACGCACCATGCGGCAGAGCATCCGTTGCGCGGGCCAGATCAGAATCAAATTTCCCCAGATCCATACCGGCAGAAAGCGCCAGAATTTCGAAATCCGACCTTTCGCTGCGGCGCAATTCACCGATGAAATGTATCAGCTCTACATAGGGATTTCCGCGCGCTTTGGCCTGCTGTGCTGCGGCTGAAAATGCCTTTAAACACAGTGGGTTAAGTTTGCTTACCAGTTCTTTTCGTTTTACCGTTTCCGGTGAACCACGTTGGGCCATAATATCTGCCCCCTTTTCAATAAATATAAAATATAGGATGATCGCTGTTGAAATTCTGCTGCGATCTTCCGTAAGGTTAGCCTATTCTTAAATTGCTTTCATTGCGAGTATTTTACGTTCACTGCGCGTGAATCCACCGAAAGGGTCAACCATGATCGAGCCAATGCCGTCGGATATTTTCCAACGCGGCCAGATCCTGAACAACACCTACGAGATCGAGGGAATTCTGGGTCGCGGCGGCACCGGAGAGGTGTATCGCGCCCGTAACCAGATCGTCGGACGGGTGGTGGCGATCAAGGCTTTGAATGCGCGGTTTTCCGGTCAATCCGACTATATCGAATTGATGAAGCGCGAAGAGGAAATGCGCAATATCATCAGTGATTCAGTGGTGCGATATTCGGAATGTTCGCTTACCGATGACGGGCATGTTTTTCTGGTGATGGATTTCATTGACGGGCCATCGCTGAACGATTTGATGCTGACCCGTCGGATGGATGCCAAAGAGTTGGCGATCATTGCGCACCGCGTCGCCGAAGGGCTGGTTGTGACCCATGCCAATGGTATCGTGCATCGGGATTTGTCGCCCGATAATATCATCCTGCGCGATGGCGAACCCGAGCAGGCCGTGATCATTGATTTTGGCATTGCCAAAGACACCGCAACCGGAGCGCGAACAATTGTTGGCAATGAATTCGCCGGAAAATACGAATATGCCGCGCCCGAACAGCTGGATGGCCACGCCGAGGCGCGGTCGGATATCTATTCGCTTGGAGCGCTGTTATTGGCCGCCTATCGCGGTGAAGTTCCCTTTCCCGGCGCCACCCCCGGCGAGATCGTGCGCCGTAAACAAGTGTCGCTGGACACAGAGGGTGTACCCGAACCCCTGAAGGGTCTGATCGACTGGATGGCTGCGCCGGACATCAACGCGCGGCCTGCCGATGCAGGTACGGTTTTGGAGCGGATCGAGCAAGATTTGAAACCGGTTGGGCGGGCGCCGCGCCGCAAGTCACCGCGCAAGAAACGGGCGGGCCTGCGCTGGTTGACGGGGCTGGTGCTGGTGGCTGGTGTGGCAGCGGGGGCCTATTTTTCGGGCGTGCTGGATGGCTATTTCAAAGACCCGCTGCCGGTTGCTTCGCCTTATCGGTTGGTGGCGAGTTATGATCCGCAGGGGGCGAAAACAATTGTCGCAAACGCACCGGATGAAGCGTCCAAAAAAGTGTTGCTGAAGGGCTATCAGGATGTGACCGGCAGTGCTGCGGCCACCCCCGAGATCACCCTTGCCACTGGTATGCCTTCGCCGGAATGGCCCAGCCAGATGTTGCGTTTGCTGCCGTTGCTGAAACCCTTACAGCGCTGGCAGGTTGAGGTTAACGATACCCGTGTCACAGTTAACGGGCTGGCAGCCAACATTGACAATCGCCAGACCGTATCGGCCAATTTGACCGATTGGGCGGATGGTGCGGGCTTTGATATGTTCACCGATCTGGCCGCTGGACCTGAGGTTTTGCTGGCCGCTGACATCCAGCCCGCGCTGGACAGCCTGACCACTTGCGGGCCGCTACAGCAAACAGCCGGTGAAGGGGCTGAATATGGGCTGAACGACACCATTGCGATCAGCGGCAACGTCATGTCCGCCAGTGACACGGACGCAATTACGCAGCTGTTATCGCCTGTTATCGGCGATCGGAAGCTGCGTTTTGACACCACCCCGCTGAACGCCGAGATATGTAAAATCCGCAACGTGCTACCGGTGGCGCCGACGCAGAATATCTCGATCTGGTTGGGTGATGGCGACACCGGTGCAGCCAACCTGTCGGGCATCTACAGCACCGGACAAAACCCGCTGGTCGAGGTGCAGGTGCCTGCAGATATTACCGACGGATCCTTGTGGGTGATGATCATTGATACCGATGGCGAAGTCTATCACATCCTGCCCAACATCAATACGTCGAAACATGCGTTGGCCGGCCTTGGCACAGTCGAGGGCGGCATCCGGCGCATCCGTGTTTTGCATTCGGTTGCGGCGTTTCAGGCGGATCAATCCTTGCGGGCCTTTCTGATTTCCGAGGGGGATTTTGGCAAAAGCGAGGTGGTCGCGATCCTGTCAAAAGAGCCACTGTTCGACACCCGCCGCCCGGGAACCGAAAGCGTTTCATCGGTTGCCGAAGCTTTGCGCGAAACGCTGAAAACCGGAAAAATCACCGTTTTAGGGGTCGCAACCCGCATAATTGACGCCAGAAGGTAAGGGTTTCCTTACGTTGTGCGAATCGCATAAATTTGCGACATTGGTTTACGTAAAGTCAATTTAGTACTCAATTTGTAACTGATTAATACTCGCTAAATACTAGAAATACCAAATTTTATAACTGCACAATGATTGTGGGGCGAAAGTGGAATTACAACACTTCATCGCTCCGGTGGATAATGACACTCCCTCCGGAGTCGATCTAAGAAATGATGCGCGGTTTCACGAGATTGAACGGCTGATAGCGCCGGCAGCAAAAGAGAACCGCACCGCACTGGATGAAACCAGCCCCGATGTTTCGACATCGGTCGAATGGGACGAGATCCAAAGCAAAGCGACCGATCTGGCCGCTGACGGACAGGACTTGCGCCTGCTGGTGATCGTTGCCCGTTCACTGTATCAGACCGACCGATTTGCCGGGCTTGCGGATGGGCTTGAAACCATCACGCAACTGCTGGACCAGTTCTGGGACACGCTGCACCCGACATTGCGCGAACGCCCCACGCCAAAAGAATCCGCCCTGCGCCGGATCAATGCGCTGATGCAATTGGAAAACGACGAAAGCGGTCTGCTGGGCGATATGGAATATCTGCCGGTTTTCACCTTGCGCGGGATCGGGCCCATCACAGGTTCCGATCTGGCCCGTGCCGGATTAACTGCCGATCAGGTGTTGCGCGAAGGGCCATCCGGTCTGGGATTGGCCGAGCAAGAAGCCCAAAACGCGGAACATGCCGAAATGGTGAAACGGGTTGGCGCGGCGTGCCGGGCCTATGCCACAGAACATGCGGGCGACATGGAGGAATTGCAGACTTCGGTTGCCGCTTCGATCGCGGCACTTGGGGGGCTGGAAAGCAAGTTGTCCGAAAAACTGGGCGAGGATGTGATCATCAAATTCGGCGAGTTGGCACAGTTTCTGGACCGTGTGTCCCGGACTTTGGCCTCTACAGTGAACGGAGACGAGGAGATGGCGACAGACACCCCGATGGACCAAACCAATACCCCTGCCACGCCCGAAACCCCCATACGGACCGGCAGCGTTCCCGGTACAATTTCCACCCGCAAGGATGTGGAAAAATATCTGGATATGATCATCGCCTTTTACGAGCGCACAGAACCTTCCAGCCCGATCCCGCATCTGGCCCGCAGGATGCGCCGCATGGTGCCGATGGATTTCATGGAACTGATGAACGAAGTCGCCCCCAGCGGCCTGAAGGAGTTTCGCAATGCTGCGGGGGTATCGGACAAAAGAAAATAATTTCAAAGCAATTATAACAGAAAGGTTAATTCAATGAGTGATAGCAAACAAAAAGTCATCGAACGCAATCGCGCGCCACGGGTGCAGATTGCCTATGACGTTGAACATTACGGAAGCCCGACAACAATTGAACTGCCGTTTGTGATGGGCGTGATGGCTGATCTGGCCGGTGCTTCGGAAACCAAAGAAGCGCAAAAACCGGTGATTGAACGCGCTTTTGTCGAAACTGACGCCGGGCGGTTCAATAAATTCATGGGCGCACTTGCGCCGCGCGTAAAGGCCCGTGTTCCCAACAAGCTGCCCAGCAAGGAAGGCGAAGATGCCGATGAGGAAATGTTCGTTGATCTGACCTTTAAAAACATGGGTGATTTTTCACCTGACAAGGTGGCCGAACAGGTTCCGGCGCTGGCCGAATTGCTAAAGACCCGCCGGCAGCTGGAAGAACTGCTTGGATATATGGATGGCAAAATCGACGCCGAAAAACGGGTGGCCCAACTGTTGTCCAACGAACCGCTTCTGGCGCAAGCCGCCGAAGAGGCAATGAAAGCCGCTGGCGGCGAGGAGGAATAATCATGGCCGATACAAAACAACAGGAAGCAGGCGGCGCAGAAGCCGAAGCACTGGACCTTGGTGAATTCAGCGCGCTGCTGGAAAAGGATTTCCGGGTCAAGGAATCCCAAAGCGAAAAGTTGCAGACACTGGTGCAGAACCTTGCCCTTGCCGCGACCGAAAAGGCCGGATCGGCAACGATTTCCGGCAATGCGGTCAAGTCGATCAAATCACTGATCGCGGGCATCGACAGCATGTTGTCCACCCAGATGGACGAAGTCATGCACAGCCCCGAGGTGCGTGAAATGGAAGGCACATGGCGCGGGCTGCATTATCTGGTCAACAACACCGAAACCGACCAGAAACTGAAAATCCGCGTGTTGAACATCACCAAGGACGAGTTGGCCGACCATCTGGAGGATTACGAGGGCCAGATGTGGGATCAGTCCGCGGCCTTCAAGAAAATCTATTCGGATGAATATTCGATGTTTGGCGGCGAGCCTTTCGGGGCGATCGTCGGCGCTTACGAATTTTCGCAACACCCACGCGATGTCGGGTTGTTGCGCAATCTGTCGGGCATCTGTGCCTCGGCCCATGCGCCGTTTATTGCGGCCGCTGCACCCCAGTTGTTCCGCATGGAAAGCTGGCAGGAACTGCCCAACCCGCAGGATCTGGAACAGATCGTTTCCTCGCCGGATTACGCATCATGGCAGAGCCTGCGTGAAAGCGAGGACGCCCGCTATATCGGCCTGACCATGCCACGGGTTCTGGCGCGGCTGCCCTATGGTGCGGAAACCGTGCCGGTCAAAGGTTTTGACTATGAGGAAGACGTTGCCGATGATCACAACCGCTATACTTGGATGAACGCCGCCTTTGCGATGGGTGTCAATATCAACCGCAGTCACAAGCTGTATGGTTGGGGTACCCAGATCAGGGGTGTTGAATCGGGCGGCACGGTGACCAACCTGCCGGTGCATACTTTCCCAACCGATGATGGTTCGGTGGCGATGAAATGCCCGACCGAAATCGCCATTGATGACCGTCGCGAGGCCGAATTGGCCAAGCTGGGTCTGATGCCGATCCTGCATCGCAAGAATACCGATCTGGCGGCCTTTATCGGCGCCCATTCCCTGCAGGACGACGAAGCCCGTGCAGGCCGTCTGGTGGATCCGGATGCGCAGGCCAATGAACGGCTGTCGGCCAACTTGCCATACCTGTTCCCTGTCTGCCGTTTTGCCCATTACCTAAAGGCCATCGCACGCGACAAAATCGGCACGTTCAAGGAACGCGGCGATATGCAGGTTTGGTTAAGTGAATGGATCAACCGCTACGTACTGGCCAACACGGCCATGGCGGATGACAAACAAAAGGCCAAACGCCCGCTGGCGATGGCCGAAGTCGAAGTGGACAGCGTCGAGGGCCGCCCCGGCTATTACAACGCCCGCTTTTATCTGCGACCGCATTACCAGTTGGAAGGCATCAACGCGAGCCTGCGGCTGGTATCGGAACTTCCGTCGGTGAAGGGCGCATAACGCCCCTCATCAAATTTTTCAAAATTTTCTTTAAGAAAGGAATTGGACTATGGGAATTACAGGATATTTAGAGATCAGCGATATTCCGGGGGAATCCCTGCGCGCTGAACACGAAGAACAGATCGACGTTCACGGGGCGCATTGGAAGATCGCCCAGAAAAGCGGCACATCGATGGGCAGCGGACTTACTCAGGCCCGTGCCGAGGTGGGCAGCCTGACAGTTTACAAATGGTTCGATGCCGCATCGCCCTATCTGGCGCATTCCAGCATGCGCGGCACGGCGTTTCCGGAAATGATCCTTTATGCCCGCAAGGATTCGGGCGAGGCGCATCTGGATTACCTGACCATCACTATGACCAACTGCATCATCTCCAGCTATGAAATGCAAAATGATGGCGAAGATGAAGACATGCAGATGATCGGGGAAAAGGTGTCGATCGCATTTGAGAAGGTGAAAATCCTTTACACAGTGCAAGCTGAAGACGGATCAGCCGGCGACGAACACGAGATCGAATACGATATCGTTGCAGGCGCCTAGGCCCAACTGAAAGGCGCACCGGATGTCTGAAAATTCCACCAATCCGCAATCGCGGCGCGAGGCGGTCCAACCCAGCCTATGGGACCGGCTTGTCGATGATTTGCCGGGGTTGGTGGCTGAATCCGGTGCGCAACATGCTGTTCTGGCAAAGGAGCTGGGCCAAGAAACGCTGGAGCAAATTCTGGATGGTGGCGGGCGTGCCGTTGAGCAGGCCGAAGGTCTGGATGACGACACCCGCCGCCGTCTGCACAAGTTGATCGCGCAAAACACCCACCGCCGCCAGCTGGAATCCAGTGGCATCGTTGTAACGCCCGATGTGCTGCGCGAAGCGGTGCGCCGCGACATCGAAATGTTGTTCAACACCGAAAGGCTCGAGTCGCAGCCGATGCTGACCGATCTTGAGCGCGAACATATCCAGTCCCCCGCCGATCTGCTGGCGGATTTCCCGCTGGTGCGGCGTAGTGTAGTGAACTACGGGGTGCCCTCGTTTGCCGGAAAAACCGGTGATGATTTTGACCGCAAACGCCTGTCGCGCGAGTTGCGCGATGTGTTGGCGGTATATGAACCACGCCTGAAACGCGACACGATCAAAGTGCGTGTGATCACCAGTAAAAAGACCGGCGTTAGGGTCGAAATTGACGCCGTGCTGATGCTGTCCCCTGTGCCCGAACGCCTGCGCCTGTCGACCACGATTGATCTGGACAATGGCCGCGCCGTGACCGCAATGGAAGGGGCTGATTGATGGATCGCGCTTTCCTGTCATATTACGAGGACGAGCTGTCCCACATCCGTGATCAGGCCGCCGAATTTGCCGCTTTTAACCCGACGGTGGCGCGCAACCTGTCGCTGGATTCCGTCCCGTGCCCTGACCCTTATGTCGAACGGTTGCTAGAAGGCGTTGCCTTTTTGGCGGCCCGCACCCGTGCCAAGGTCGACGCCGAAAGCACCCGTTATGTGCGCAACCTGCTGGATGCGCTTTATCCTGATCTGACCGGACCCGCACCGGCGATGACCATTGGGCAGTTGGTGCCCGGGCCACAGGTTGACACCATGCAGTCGGGCCATGTGGTCAAGAAAGGTGCGCGGCTGGTTTCCGGTCTGCGCGAAGGCCTGTCGACCCGCGCAACATTCACCACCGCGCAGGACGTGCATCTGTGGCCGGTTGAACTGGCCAGTGCCGAGTATTTGCAAGACGTGGGCGCACTGCGTGCGGCGGGCCTGTCGGATCGCGATATTGGCGGGGCTGTGGCGGGTATCCGGCTGGTTTTGCAAGCCGGTGACACCAGCAAACTGTCCGATTTGTCGCTGGATCGGCTGGATTTGTATCTGGGTGGGAAAACCCGTGGCGGCGCACTGTTTGACGCGATTTTTGGGGGCAGCCGCAGTATCATGGCCCGCCCTGCGCGCGGCAAAAAATCCAGCCCATATTCACTGGCAAACGGTCCCGAAATGATCGGTATTCGCGACGACGAAGCCATGCTGCCCCGTGTCCGCGCGGCCTTTGAGGGGTATCGGTTATTGCGCGAATATTTCCTGATGCCGCAGCGGTTTCACTATGTTCGCATCGACGGCCTGCAAGATGCGATCAGCGCCTGCGATGATTGTGCACTTGAAATTGTGCTGCTGTTGGATCGCCCACATGCGGATTTGTCCGATATCAGCAGTGATGATTTTCAGCTGTTCACCACTCCGCTGGTCAACCTGTTCGAAAAAGAATGCAACATTGTTGAACTGAATCCGCGCACCCACAGCCATGTGGTCCACGCCGATCGCACCCGCCTGCGTGACTTTGAAATCTATCGCCTGTTGCGGGTCGAGGATGCGGATACCGATGGCGCGGATGCTCGCGTTTTACCGCTGTATTCGGCCGGTCAAAACCGCGGCGGTGGCTATGTTTATGCGACTGAACGCCGTGCACGTCGCCCCGGCGAAGATGAAATCAGACGTGGCCAGACCCGCACGGGGTATCCGGGGGATGATTTCTTTGTCTCGGTTTCGCGCCTGCCCCATGCGACAGCGCTGCCCACACTGAAACGTCTGGATATTCGCGCGCTGTGCACCAACCGCGATCTGTGCGTGTTGGACGACACCCCGACCCTGACCATGGAGAGCGGCGATCCGGTGGGTGCGATCAACCTGCTGTCGGCCTTTCGCCGCCCCCGCCCGTCCTTGTCGCTGCGTGCGCCACAATCCATCGGGGCCGAAGCGCAAATGGACGATATGGCGTGGCGGCTGATTGCCCAGCTAAGCCTGAATTATCTGTCACTTGCGGAAGAAGGCAAAGACGCAGAACCCCTGCGCGCCATGCTGGATCTATATGCCGACCGTGGCGATCCTGCCCTGTACCGCCACGCCAATTCGATCACCGCGATATCTTCAAAGCCGGTGATTGAGCGGCTGAATATTCCCGGCCCGATCTGTTTTGGCCATGGCATTGATATCACCCTGCATGTGGATGACTCGGTGCTGGTCGGCAATTCCAATCTGCTGCTTTCGGCGCTGTTGTCACAGCTTTTCGCCCGCCACGCAGCAATCAATTCTTTCGTGCGCACCCACAGCTTTCTGACCCGCGAACAGCAAAGCGTGGTGTGGCCCATGACCCCCGGAAACCGCAAAGTGATATGACCAAAGAAACCCGCATACCCATTGACCCCGATCTGGCCCGCGTCACCAGTTTTTTCGAGCTGCTGAAACGGATTGAAGAACCGGGGAAACGCTTTGGCCGCAGTGGTGGCCCCGCCCGCGAACCGGCACGGCTGGGGCAGGGCGTGCGCCTGTCCTTTGCCACCCGCGATGTCGAGGCGGTCGAGTGGGACGAGGAAACCGGCCAGCTGACCATCAACGTCTATGTGCTGGGCCTGTTGGGGCCGGAAGGGCCGATGCCGCTGCACTTGACCCGCTGGGTGATGAACCGTTTGTCAAACCGCTGGTTTGGCAATGACGATGGCGGGGCAAGCAGCGACAAGGCTTTTTTGAATTTCTGCAACCTGATCCAGCACCGGCTGATCACCCTGTTCTGGCGGGCATGGGCCGATGCACAGATGGAAGTGCAGTTTGCCCATGATACCGGCGGCCGTGTCGGTGCGCTGTTTCGGGCGCTGGCCGGTGTGGCGATGCCCGGACAAGACAGTGACGCCGACAAACTGCGCCACGGCACGTCGCTGGCAAACGAAGTCCACGGTGTCGAACGTCTGACCCGCTATCTGTCGGATGTGATCGGTGCGCCGGTTTTGGTGCAGGAATATATCGGTGTCTGGACGGATATCCCAAAACCCCTCCAATCCCGTCTAAGCGGCTCTTTTGCACAGCTCAGCACAGATACGGTGGTCGGCCGACGCAGTTTTGGACGTCAGGACCGCGCCGAGCTGCGCGTTGGCCCGTTGAGCATGGAGCAGTTCACCGCGATGTATTCCGATCCTGCGGTTATCAAACGCCTGCGTGAAGCCATCCTGTTTGCTGTTGGCCTGCAAACCGAATTTGATCTGCGGCTGGTGCTGGATCACCGCGAGGTTCCCGATGCACGTCTTGGTCTTTGCCAGCTAAGCCGCACCACTTGGCTAAACCCTGCGGCAAACAAAGAAGCCAGTGATCTGCGTTTGGCGCGGATCACTGCGCCTTTGAATAAGACGGAGGCAGCGGCATGACCCTGACTTTGGTTCTGGAACACGCACCACACCGGCAACAGGTGAAAACCCATGTGCACCAAGGGGGCGAATTGACCATCGGGCGCGGGGACGACGCTGGTTGGCAAATTGATGACCCCGAACAATTTGTTTCGCGCCAGCATTGCGTGATTTCGGGGCAGGACGGTGCGTTTACCGTGACCGATTCCAGTTCCGGCGGCTTGTTCATTGACGGGGCTAACACGCCTTTGGGGGCCGGAAACTCGACGTCGCTTGAACACGGAATGCGCCTGCGGTTGGGGGATTTTGTGATGCGGGTCGAGCTGGAAAATGCGCCCGCCGCCAATGACACGCAACATAAGGTGCGTAAACAAACCACCGCTGTTGGCTTTGAAGATGATGATTTCTTTTCCGTCAAAACCGAACCGGTTAAGCAGGTCGTGCGCCCTGACGATCTGCCCGATCCCTTTGATAGCGGCCATGCCAGCAGTTTTGATATAACACCCGAGCGGCAAGATACCCCGCCACTGTTTGACGATGCCTTTACCCTTGACCCTGTTGCCACCCCGCCTGAACCAAAATTGCCGCCCGAACCTGAACCGCCGGTTGCTGTCCAACCGCCCCCTGAACCGGCACAGACCGCAAATGCGCCTATGGCGGATCAATCCGCCCTGTTGGATGCGCTTTTTGACGGGCTGGGGCTGCCTGCGGATATGATCCCCAATACAAACCAACCCGAAGAAATGCGCGCAATTGGCAAGCGGTTTCGCCTGCTGGTGGACGGGTTGATGCACCTGCTACGCGCCCGCGCCAAGGAAAAGCAAAGCGTGCGTGTGGCGCAAACGATCATCGGCGCACAGGACGTGAACCCGCTGAAATTTCTGGCCACCACTGATGACGCCTTGGAGGCGCTAATCAAACCGCGTGGCAAAGGATACTTGCCGCCGGACACAGCAATCGAGGCCGCTTTTCGGGATTTGGCGGATCATCAGATGCGCACTTGGGCCGCGTTGCAAACCGCCCTGCGCCGGATGATCGACAATTTTGATCCCGAGGCGATTGAAAAGGAAATGGCCAACACCGGCCTGCTGGAAGCGCTGCTGGCAGGCGGTAAAAACGCCAAGCTGTGGCAGTTGTACGAGGAACGCTATCAGGAAATCGCCAAGGCTGCCGAAGAACGGTTTTTGGGCGAAGTCGGGGCAGATTTTCGTGACGCATATGAACAAAACAGGAGGAATTGATATGACCATCAACCGACGTAATTTTGTGCTGCTTGGCGGCTCGGCCCTGACGCTTGCCGCCTGCCTTGGCCCGCAAGGACCGGGGGCGGTGACCATCAGCGCAAACGGCACCAGCGGTATGAATCCGGGCCCGGACGGCAGCGACAGGCCGCTAACCCTGACCGTGGTGCAATTGAAAAGCTCGGCCGCTTTTGATGGTGCAGATTTCTTTGCCTTGCAGAACCCGTCGGCGGCGCTTGGGGGGGATTTGCTAAAGGCCGACCAGATTGTCCTGACGCCGGGCAGCAATGCCAACAAGGTGATCAGTCTGGAATCCGGCGCGGCCTTTATCGGTGTTATTGCCGGTTTCCGCAGTCCTGCTGGTAAAAACTTCCGTGCTAAACTGGCCGCGCCCGCCAAGGGCAATGCGGGTGTCGCCATAACTGTCGGATCGGGCGGCATTTCGCTCGCCTCCGTTTAACAAAAGGGTCGCCGTCTGATGACAGACAAGAACAAAGTCGTATGGTCCGAAGGGCTGTTTCTAAGAACGCAGCATTTGCAGCAACAGGACCGCTATGTCGAAGGGCTGGTGCGCGGGGCGATGCAGGCCGCGCCGCTGCAAAACTTTGGCTTTCGTAGTCTGACGCTGGACGTCGCGGCACTTGAATCCGGCAGTATTGCCATTGAGGCCGCGCAGGGTATTTTCCCTGACGGCACCCCGTTTTCCATCCCTGAAACCATGGATGCTCCGGCCCCTGTTCCCGTCACGGCGAAATCGGATGCGGGGCTGGTTTCGCTGGCGATTGCAATGGAAGCGACCGGCAGTGCTACCATTGATCCGGCCCATGAAGACCCAAGCGGTGCGCGGTTGCGCGGGGTGATGGCTATGGTGCGCGATACCATCCGCGGCGGCGCCGATCCCGAAGAAATCGAGGTCGCCCGCCTTGCGCCACAAATCATCCTGCCCGAACATGACACCGCCGGATATGTCAGCCTGCCGATTGCGCGGATTGACGGGTTGAAATCGGACGGGGCCGTGGCGCTGGACGACGGATTCCTACCGCCCGCATTGGTGATGGCAGCCGCCCCATGGTATGCGCAATTTGCCAAGGAACTGGTCACTGGCCTTGACCGCATTGCCGAGGCCCACGGTGCATTGGTGCTGGGGGGCGCGGGCCGTTCGGTTGAAAACCTGCTGATCCTTGAATTGGCCAATACCGCCCGCCCGCGTATCGCCCATATGCAGACCAATGATCTGTTTCATCCGGCCGAATTTTTTATGGAACTGGCCGGATTGGCGGGTCGGATGGCGACCTTTGGCTCGAACTCGCGGCGGCTGACCGAATTTCCAGTTTACGACCACATTGATCCGCAACCGGCGTTCGAGGCGCTGGTCGACACCCTGCGTTCCCTGATCCTGTCGCTGCGCCATGTCGAGCCAAAGTCGCGGGCGTTGCCGGTGGCCAAACATTCGAAAAACGTCTGGAAGGTGCGGCTGGATAATCCGGAACTGCTGAAATCCAGCCGGATTGTTATTCGGGTCGGATCGAACATGTCCGAAGAAATGATGCGCAAGATATTTGTCGATCAGGCCACTGTCGGGGCAGCCGATGAATTCGACAAACTGTGGAAATCCCGCCTGACAGGCATTGCCCTGCGTCCCCTACATTCGCAGCCACGCGAGATCCCTTACGACGGGGATCGGCTGTGTCTGGAACTGGACCGGAAATCTACCCATTGGGCGTCGCTGATGGATGCGCCCGGCTTTGTAATCGGGGTGTCCGGAAAACTGGAAGATGAACCCGAAATCGACTGCTATGCGGTGAACAGGTAAGCCATGACCAAAGATGATCCATTCGGGCTAACGAACGATGCGGGGCGCACCCGTATCCGGCCTGCAAAAAATCAGCGTCAACCGGCGGCGCGGACCCGTGGCAAATCATCAAGCACGCCTGCCTATGACAGCGCGCCGATCGAGCGGGTGCGGCAAAGCCGTGCCAACGACAACCCTCTGATTACCGCCTTTTCCGCACTGTTGGGGTTTGCGCCCGAACTGGAACGGGCGCAAGCGCCGGAAAATGCCGAAGTGCTGCGCGCCCGCCTGCTGGAAAACCTGACCTATGCCCGCGATGCCGCTGTTGGCGCAGGTGTGCCCCTGACCCGTGCCGATCAGGCGGCGTGGTTTGTGGCAGCCCTGCTGGATGATCTGGCGATGAATACGCCGTGGGGCGGACACAGTGACTGGCCCGGTCAGCCGCTGGTGGCAACGATGTATGGCGATGTGGATTCAGGCGAGCGGTTCTTTGAACGGGTCGAGGATTTGTTGCGCTACCCCGACCGTGACCGCGATATGCTGGAACTGGCCTATATGTGCCTGTCGCTTGGGTTTCGCGGTAAACACCGTGTGACGGGGGCCGCTGGCGAAGGCGCACTAACCCAGATCCGCAGCACCATCGCCCGTGTATTGCGCCACCCCGATGCCGACACCGCCCCGTTGTCGCCGAACTGGCACGGGGTTAAGGCCGCGGATGAACCTTCGCGATTTATTGTGCCGCTCTGGACCATCGGGGTGGCCGCCGTGGCACTGATCATTGGTATATATATCCTGCTGGCGACCCAGCTGTCGGGCAAGGGCGAGCGGCTGTATAAACTGGTTGGTTTCTTGCCCCCCGCAGAACGCGCCGTTATTTTTCGCCCTGTGCGCGATACCGAACCGCCCCCCGAACTGGTGATCAAACCGGTGATGATCGAACTATTGCCTTTGATCACGGCGGCCGCCCCAAAACAAACCCGCGATGCCCTTAGTGGTCGCGAGGATATCTCGCTTGCGATTGTGGTGGTGCAGGGCAGCGCGCCCGAGGTTTTTCGCTCGGCCAAGGCAAGCCTGAACAAGGAATACGAACCGCTGATTGCTTCGATTGCGCAATCCATTCTGGACAATGCCGAGGTGATCGGTGGCGTTACTGTTGTGGGTCACACAGACAGTATTCCGGTGCAGCGCAGCAACCCCTTTGCCAGCAATCAACGCCTGTCCGAGGCCCGCGCCGAAACCATTGCCGCGCTGCTGGTCGCGGCTGGCATCCCCGCCGAAATGGTCCGCGCTGAAGGCCGCGCCGCAAGCGAGCCGATTGCCGACAATGGCACCCGCAAGGGGCGCGCCCGCAACCGCCGCGTTGAAATCATCATTGAAAAGAGGCTCTAGGCCATGGGATTTCTGAAAACCATCTTCCGCTTTCTTTTCTCGCGTTTTCTGTGGACGCTGATCGGCATCACCATCCTGTGCCTGCTGATCTGGCTGTACGGTCCGTTGGTCAGCATCGGTCAGGCCGAGCCGCTGGCAAGCGAGATGACCCGCGTCATTGTAATCGGCGTGATTGTCATCCTATGGCTGGTGCGGATGCTGTTCAAACAACTGCGCGCGGCCAAGGCCAATCAGGTTTTCGTCGCCGAACTGGCCGCCCCGATAGAAGAAACGCCGCTTTCCCCCGGCGAAGAAAATCTGGCCGAGGTGAACCAGAAATTCGCAGATATTCTGGAGCAGATGAAACGCTCAAAACTGGGCGGGCGCAAATTCCTGCGTGAAATGCCGTGGTATGTGATCATCGGTCCGCCCGGCACCGGAAAAACCACCGCCTTGCGCCAGTCCGGTCTGCATTTCCCGATTGATCTGTCGGATGATCTGAAGGGGGTCGGCGGCACCCGAAATTGCGACTGGTTCTTTACCGAAGACGCCGTTCTGGTCGATACCGCCGGACGTTATGTTCAGCAACAAAGCGAACCCGATGTTGACGCCGCCGAATGGCTGGGTTTTCTTGACATGTTGAAAAAGCATCGTGGCCGGCGGGCGCTGAACGGGGTGATCCTGACCATTTCGTTGCAGGAATTGACCGAAGACGAGGCCAGCCTGCGCGAACACGGCCGCGAGATACGCAAACGGTTGGCCGAATTGCATGACCGTCTGGAAATCCAGCTACCGGTCTATCTGATGATCACCAAAGCCGATCTGGTGCCGGGGTTCGAGGCGTTTTTTGACGATCTGAATACGCGGGATCGCGAACAGGTTTGGGGGGCAACCTTGGCCACCGAAACCCGCGTTGACGGGGTGACGGTTGAACGTGAAATGAAAGCGTTGCTGGGCGGGTTGGAAAACCGGCTGGTGCAGCGCATGGCCCAAAGCAACGATCTGGCCGAGCGCGCCCAGATGTTCCGGTTTCCGGCACAAATGGAGGCGCTGACAGCACCGCTGAAAACCCTGATCGATACTATTTTTGGCGAAAGCCGATATGAGGAAAGCGCGTGGTTGCGCGGGTTCTACTTTACCTCGGCCACGCAAGAAGGATCGCCGGTTGACCGGATGGTCGGTGGCATTGCCAGCGCCTTTGGCCTACAGGCAGAAGCGCCCGAAACGCGGCGGCATGGCGAAAAGCGGTCGTTCTTTTTACGCAATCTGTTGTCTGAACTGATCTTCCCCGAGGCAGGCCTTGGCACCTTTGATCCAAAGGCCGAAGAGCGCCGCCGCTGGGTCTGGCGGGGTACGCTAGCGGCCTCTGTTCTTGTGACAGCTCTGGCCGGTCTGATGTTTCTGTTTTCCTACATGCGCTATTCCGGCGGCATTGATGATCAGGAACGCCAGTTAACCGCCTTGCAGGGCAAATTGGCCAATGTTGCGGCGCGTCAGGCACCGGTTGAACCGCTGGATATGAACCTTGCACTTGAGGCAATGAGCGATGTCAAAGCCAGCCGCACCAATGTAGCGGGCAATGTGCTGACACTTGCCGGTCCCACCGCCAACAGCGAAATCAGCCACGCCAACCAACTGGCTTATGACCGCACGCTGCGCAACATTCTGGAACCGCGCATGGTGGCATTGCTCGAGGCCACCATGTGGCGCGAGGTGCGCAATCCGGATTACCTGCTGGGGGCGCTGAAAACCTATCAGATGATGACCGGCCTTGCCCCTTATGATCGCGCTTTTGTCGAAAACTGGTGGCTGAACGAATTGCCAGCCCA
>CAZIDQ010000014.1:3487-8741 GCA_964538015.1 uncultured Marinosulfonomonas sp. | reverse complement strand
GCGTTTACCTATGAGGGGTTTCACCAAACGGTTCTGCCGCTGGTGCCCGAGATCGCAGCGCAGGCAGCACTGGATCGGGCCGTGTTTACCGGTGGCTGCAGCGAAAGTTCGGACGCCTCAACCATCGAGCTGGAAGGCGATATTCTGAAGCTGTATTACGAGGATTTCATCGCCCAATGGGACGGGTTCCTGCGCGATATCCGCCTGACCCCGATCAGCGATCTGGCGCAGGCCCGTGCCAATCTGAAAGACCTTTCAAGCAGCGACAGCGCCCTGAAACGCCTGCTGGTCGCGGTGGTTGCCGAAACACATTTGACGCGGGTTGATGAGGAAGGCGGCAATCCTGAAGTGCCCACAGGATTGCTGAAAGCGGCACAAGCGCGGCTTGGGAAACTGGGAAAGCTGGCACCCGCAGCCGCCGGATTGGCTGGTGGCGGAACCGCTTCCAATACCGTTCCCGGCGCCCCCGTGGCGGACCACTTTGCCCCTTTGCGCAGCACGATTGAAGAGGTTGATGGCACCCCGCCATTGCTGGATGATGCCGTTGCGGCCCTGACTGCCCTGTCGAACGAATTGCAGACCGTTGCGGCCAGTCCCGATCCCGAGGCAGCCTTGTTGGCGCGCGGTGGCCTGCCGCAACTGATCGGGGCCATCGCGAACGAGGCCGCCGCCCTACCGGACCCAATCGACGACTGGATCACCGGCATTGCCGGGGACACCATCGCCCTGACCCGCGAGGCGGTCTTGGCCCAGTTGAACGCCCGCTGGCGAGCAGATGTTTTGCCGTTCTGCACCGCAGCCACCACGGGCCGCTATCCGTTTGACCAATCCAGCCGGATCGACGTGAACATCGCCGATTTCGGGCGTCTATTCGGCCCTTCGGGTCTGATTGACAATTTCACCAACGAACACCTGTTGCCCTATGTCGATACCACCACCCGCCCGTGGCAATGGCGTGCCGATTTCAACCTGCCTGCCGAACGCTTGCAGCCGTTTGAAAAGGCCCGCGCCATCCGCAACGGGCTGTTCCCCGGCGGTGCTGGCCCGATCATGGCCTTTACGCTGGAGCCAAAGGACCTGACCCCGAATGCGTCACGGGTGACGCTGAATGTCGACGGGCAGGTGCTGGCCTATTTCAACTCGGCGGCCCGCCCCGAGCCGATGACGTGGCCCGGTCCGGATGGCACAAACCTGATCTCGATGACCTTCACGCCGGTTGACGGATCGGGTGAAATCATCACCTCGGAAACCGGTGCGTGGGCATGGCTTCGGATGATCCGCAAAGGCAATCTGAAACGCACGCAATTACCTGAACTGTTCACACTGACCCTTGCCAAAGGCCCTTACCGCGCCAAATTTGAACTGCGCGCCAACAGCGTGGACAACCCGTTTGATCTGTCAATGTTCGGAGCGTTCAAATGCCCAAGCCGGTTCTGAACAAAGATTCAGTCGGGTTTTTCGGCAAACTGCCAGCAACGGGCGATTTCGTGGCGCGCGGGTTGCCACAAGGGCTGCGCCCGTTTCTGGATCAATGGCTGACCCGCAATTTTGCCCATCGCGCCCGAACGCCGGATGATTGGCCAACAGATGGGTATAGGGCGATTGTGAAGTGGGAAAAGAATTGGCTGATCCTGCTGATCCTGCCCAGCCGTGACAAGGCGGGGCGGGAGTTTCCACTGTCTGTTTGCCGCACAACCCACTGCGCGCCGGACCGGACAAGCGCAGATATCTGGTGTAATACTGTTTGTGATCTGGCGCGGGATGCCATTGAAAATATCACGCCAGCCAACGGTCTGATACAATCGCTGGCCTTGCTTGAGAACACCAACCTTGTCCCCGAAGCCAACCCCAAAGAAGACAGCATCTGGCCCTAGTTCTGGTTGATCTTGCTGCCCTTCATCGTAATATCGCCCGATGCTTTGACATTAATCTTGCCGCTGCCTTTCACGGTAATATCCTTACCTTCAATATTGATTGTCCCGTCTTTCTTCATCGCAATCGAGGCACTGCCGCATTTCAACGTGATGCTATCCGCCGCTTCCAGCAACATCGCTTTGCCTGCCTTGATCCAGATATCTTCGGTCACATCATGGGTCTGGCCCTTGCCAACCTTGACCAGTCGCCCACCCTCATTGGTCCATGACTGGTTGCCGGTCAGATTAATCGTCTGGTCTTTCTTGATGGTCATCGCATGGTTGCCGTCAATCGAAACCGTTTGATCCTTGGAAATTGTCCATGTGTCTTCGGCCTTGATCGTATGGGTTTGGGCCTTGCCCACAGTTACGCTGCGTGTTCCGGCGATGACGTTTTTCTGCGCCGCGCCGACATTGCGGGATTCGGCTGCCCCGACACTGTCAACGCGCGCGGCCTTGACGGTTATCGCTTGTGCGGCCCCGACGGTTTGGGTGTGGTTGACCCCGATCGTTTCGGTTGAACTGCTGCCGACATCGATTGTCTCACTTGCACCAACGGTTAGTGAACGGTTACTGCCCACAGTTTCGGTGTCATCCACCCCGATACTGACCGTGCGATTATTACCAACGGAAACGTCTTTGTTATGGACAACGCTTTCGGTGCGATCATTGCCGATTGACTGGGTTGCATCATTGCCCACGTCCTCTTTGAAGTCATGGCCAATCGTTCGGCTTTCGTCATTCTTGACCAACTCGTTGT
This sequence comes from uncultured Marinosulfonomonas sp., assembly GCA_964538015.1. Classification (GTDB taxonomy): domain Bacteria; phylum Pseudomonadota; class Alphaproteobacteria; order Rhodobacterales; family Rhodobacteraceae; genus Profundibacter. The sequence goes on along the minus strand of CAZIDQ010000014.1, from coordinate 6,068 downwards.
GGTCCTTCTCAGCCTGAAAATAGACCTCCTCTTCGCCCTTTTTATCCTCAAAACGCATTTCGTTGAACCCGCCGCCACCCAGCGACGAGTTGGATTTCCAACCCGATTGCGTGGCATTGTCAGGCAGATCATAGGGCGGCATTTGTTCAGCGTTATAAACCCGTCCGGTGATCAACGGCTGATCGGGGTCACCTTCCAGAAAATCGACGATCACCTCTTGGCCGATGCGCGGGATCTGGATAAAGCCCCAACCCGACCCGGCCCAGACCGAACTGACCCGCACAAAGCAGGATGAATTTTCATCACTCTTACCCAACCGGTCCCAGTGAAACTGCACTTTGACGCGGGAATATTTGTCGGTGTAAATCTCTTCTCCCGAGGGGCCAACCACAACCGCCGTTTGCGGCCCGCGCATCACCGGAACCGGCGTGCGGCGTGTGGGGCGGTACGGCACCGAGGTTGGAGTCAGCGCCAGCGTTACCTCGTATCCGGCGCCATCACGATCCATGCCGCTGCGGTACTGGTCGTCCCACATCACATAGTCGCTGCGCAGCACCAGATATTCGTCATTCTCGGCTTCGCGCGGGAAGTTTGAAAACGTGAATTTCGCCCCTGACCAAAGCCCGCGCACCGTGCCTTTGGCCACAACGCTGCGCGACGGGGTTTGCACCCCTTCCAGGCGGATCGTGGTTAGCGCATCACCGCTGCTCAGGTCCGTATAATTCCCCGGATAGTGATAATTTTCGCCATCATCTTCGTTGTAGCCCAGTGTGTTTTCTGCCTTGGTCATCAAATCGGCACTGGGCTTGGTGAAATCGTAATCGGTTTGCACAAATCCGCCTGTCACCACCGAAGTTTTCGGTGCCCAATGCAGGATAAAGTCTCCATCCAGAAAGGACAAAAGCGTATCCGGTTGAAACTCCACTTCGTCAAAATCGGGTACGGTTTCCAGCTTGGCGTTTGCATCGGTTAGGATCAGCGTATGTTCGCCATCGGCGTATTCGAAGAAATAGAAGATGCCTTCGTGTTCCAGCAACCGCTGCACAAAATCCAGATTGCTTTCGCCATATTGCACGCAGTATTCCCGCGGATCATATGACCCTTGCAGCCGCTTTTCGAATTTGACGTTGCTGCTTTCGTTCAACACCTCTTCGACGATTTCAACAACGCTCATTTCCTGAAAAATGCGGTTGTCGGACGTGGTTGACAAAAACCACAGCCACGGGCGCAGGACGGCTTGATAATAGGCAAAACCGTCGCGAATTTCCTTTAGGCCGAATTCGGAGACATAGGCGTTGAAAAACCGCACGCCATCTTCTTTACCAATCTTTACGGTGATTGGCTCACCCAGCAAATCTTCGGCGCTGATCTCCAGATCTTCGCTGGCCATTTCCAGTTCGAACCGAAAACACCGGCTGATTTCATCGTAACCCGTCATACTGCTGAACATCAGTTTGTCCGGATCCAGAGGCGTTTTTATACTGATCTCGCGGTCTTCAAACATCGGGGACCTCCAAAGTATCAAATTGTGTTAAATCATCTTGGCAAAATACCTGTCTATTATAGCGTATTTTGACCCTTCGCGGGGGATAATCTGCCTCAATTCCACTCATAGCGTCGCCGGGCATGAAAACCCTTTTAGCAGGGCGCGGCCAGATACCGGATTTGCCGCGTCCTGAAACAGCATTTCAACAAAAACCCGACCGCCGCTGGCTCGCAGATCGATCAAAAACCGCCGCCCGTCGTCGCGTTTTCGCACGCGCACCTCGTCCAGCAGACGCAACAGGCCCCACGGGCCGGGCTTTTGTAGCGTTGCAGAGGTGTTTCCCGCCTTGAAAGTCACCATAACCCCCGAATCCGGCTGTTCGCCAGGCCATGTGACCACCTCGGGTGCGGTCGTGGCCCGTAATGGCACCTCAAGCCCACCGATGCGGATAAATGCCTGTCCCCGCTCGGCCAGCGCTGCAATTTGCAGGGTTGCGGAAAATTGCCCATTCTCGTCAAAATAGGCGTCGGTGATGGCCAAAGCACGCTGAAAGAACACCGCTGATTCAGGACTAAGTCCTGCGAATCGGGCCTCGGGTTTCCAGCGCCAAGGGCTGCTTTCGGTGTCCATCAACGGTTCCAGCTGACTTCGGAAAAACCGTTCGATCAACCCGCCGGGACCAAGCAGTAGTGCGAACTCATTCATGTCGCTGTCGCCACCTTCGACAAAAGGAAACCTGCCATTGGCCACGCGGCCGCATTGCGCAAAAACGTTGTTTTGCCAATAACCGGTTATCGGATTGGACAGCAGATCAGAATGGGCGGCGCTGGTCTGGGCCAGAACATCCTCGACCATCTGCTCTACGATTGGCGGGGCCAATCGCAGGGCCGACACCGAATTGGCGCGGTCGCGGATGCTCATCAGGCGCTGCATACCGGCCTCTTGATCCGTGTCGATCACCCCCAGCGCCACGTTCAGCGCGCCAAAAAGCGTGGCGATCTGTTTCATTTTTCCCTGTTCGACATATTGAATCATCGGGCCAAATTCAGTGGCCAACCGGATTTGCTGGTTGTGGCTGCGCGACCTATCCGTGCC
>CAZIDQ010000014.1:0-3387 GCA_964538015.1 uncultured Marinosulfonomonas sp. | reverse complement strand
CAAATCAATTGCCTGCGCCAGTGCAGCCGGAACCACGCGGTTAACCGTGCTGCGATAGTCGGCCGTTGCCCGCCCGCCCGCGTTATAACCCAAGCCCTGTGTGATGGTGCCAAGCGGCGCCAGAGCGGCGGCCAAAACAGTGCGATCTGCCGCCGCTTGCAGGTCATCCAGCCGCATTGCCAGATCATTTCCGCTGTGCGCCAAATCCAGCCCTGTTGCCAAGGCTTCGGCCTGAAATGCCTGATAAAGACGGGTATGATATCGGTAATCCAAAAACAGCGCATAACCGGCCAAACCCAAGACAAGGGCCACCATAGCAACGGCCGCCTTGGGCACCCACCGACTGTGGCTCGTCCGGTACCGGTGTTGGCGTTTTTGTTGCAACCGGTCCAGCACGGTTGCCAGAAAATCCGCCAGATCACGGTATTCGTCGCCAGCATTTAGTGCAGTTTGGTGGAACTCCTGAACCGTCGTTAGCGACATATCCCGCCCGTCAAACAACAACTGGTTTGCCCCTGCGGCCCAAGGCTTGATCGCGATCCTTTTGTCACTGCGCGCGGTCTGGTCGATCAGAACGGCCAAGGCAAACCGCGCAGGCGCAACCGAGGCCGGAACCGCCCCGCCCGCCAATGCCGATTGACCAAAGGTTTGCAACAGATTGGCGGCCGTCGCCAGCAACTCGGCCTCGGAATTACGCGCGGATAATGTGGTAAACTGATCGACAAATTGCAAAACCGGCACGGCCAATCGGGGGAATCGCTGCGGGTCTGACATGGCTTATAACCGCCCCTCGGCGGCCCAGCGTTTCAGGGTTTCGACACCGACCTCGAAATGCATCGAATCCTCGCGGTTATAGGTCGCGCCCCAGAACCAGCCCTCGTCATTGAAATATTCGGCCAGTATCAGCAGGCCGAACTGTGTTCCGCCATCGGCAAAACGGTCCAGTTCGCCTTGCAGTTTGATATCAATCGCGGTGCCCCAACTGTGATTGGAAACCGAACTGCGCGAGCCGCGGATCAGCCGCGCGCACAGCGCCCCTGCGGTGCCAACCTTTTCATAGATATCAGGGTCACTTTCCTTAAGCCGCGCCATGATCCGTTCCAGTGATTCAATCGCGGGCTTGATCATTGTAACCCTGAAATTCGCAATTTTGGCGGTCTGCAACAGGGCTTTAAGATGCGGGTCGGTGACGGGTTGGCAGTTGGTGCTGTAGCTGCTGCGCGGGTCCGGCAGCAGGCTTTTCATCACCCGGTTGTTCGGCTGTGATATCCCCTTGTTGAACCGCGCCTTGGCCAACCGCATGGTTTCGGTCAATTCTTCGGTTTCGCTGCGCTCGTCAATGATTGTATCCCCGCCCAACCCATCAGTGCTGACCTCGCCAGTTGTACTTGGCGCCACAGTCCGGTTTGCCAGTAATGACATATCCTCGCGCAAGCGCCCCAGATCGGCGCGGGCCTGTCCCAGTTCTGCTTCAAAACGGTTGGCGGTGGCTTGCAGTGTTTCGACCTCTTGCTCCAGACGTTGCAAGCGGGTTTCGGTACCACCGTCAGCTGTGTCCAGCAGGGTTCCGACAATGGAGAAGGCAATCGCCGCCACAACCAATCCGATGGCAATGATTATCGCGCTGATCAATTGTCCAGGTGCCATCTAAGCCTCTTGAATAAATACAGAAATCACCGATACATTGTCCGGCGCGCCGTTCTGTAACGCCTCGGCAACCAGCGCGTTGCAAACGGTGTCTGGTGTTGGTTCTTCGTCCAATGCGCGGGCGATGGATTGATCGTAAACACAGGCCGTCAAACCATCGCTGCACAGTAACAATCGATCCCCGATAATCAGCGGCACAGTGACGTGATCAACCTCAAGCACATCCGCACCGCCAACCGCGCGGGTCACCACATGGCTTTCGGGATGGTGTTCCGCATCAGCGGCGCGCAACGCGCCACTTTCAACCAGTTCCTGCACCACCGTGTGATCTGATGTCAGCAACCGCAAACTGCCGGATCGCATCAGATAGGCGCGGCTATCACCGGCCCATGCGATATTGCCCACCGCATTCTGGATCAGCAGCGCGACAACGGTTGCCCCCATAACGCCCTGCCGGATTTCGCACCCCCGCGCCCGCACCAGATCATTCGCCTGTGCCAATGCGTCTTCCAGTAATTCCGCCGGATCGCCAATTTCATCAATTGCGGTCAGACAATCCATCACAATGTCCGAAGCGACATCGCCGTTGCCATATCCGCCCATCCCGTCGGCCACGGCCCAAAGCACACCCGCCGGATCGGTCAGGATCGCATCCTCGTTTCTTTCCCGAACCAGTCCGCGATGCGTCAGCCCGGCCCCGGCAGCAACCGGAAGTTGCCGCAACTCAAATGGAACGCGTGTGACCGGAGCGACCATTAGCAGGCAGAGCCCACAATGCGGCCCCTCCAGACGGGGTTAAAATAACTGTGCATAACGAATCCAAAAAATTGACTGCATTGATTAGAATCCAATAATACCGTAGAATAGTGCATATATTAAACTTTTTTTTATGGTGATTTTCATGCGGACATTAAATGCACTCGCCCTATGCGCGGGCCTGATGGTCTTGCCTCAAACCGGAACGGGGCAACCCTATTCAATAGACGAACTGAAGTCGTTGTTCACAGCACAGCGCGACGCCTTTAACCAGATCAAAACAACCGGAGGGTTAAAGACCCGGGGGCTAACGATGGTCACTGTCGAGGACCTGTCAACCGAGCCAGAGGTTGCGGGCGCCGACCCGTCCCAAAATGTGGATGGTACAACGATAACGGCGACAACAACCACGACGGAACCGGTCGAGGCCAAAGTGACACCGGTGGTGTTTGGACAGTTGGAACCAGAACTTCAGGTCAATGTGCGGATCGAATTCGATTTTGACTCGGCCGTCATTTCCGCCGCGCAAAAACCGAAACTGGCGCAGCTGTGCGAGGCGATGAAACCCAGCGATATTTCGCTATTCCGAATTGCGGGCCACACAGACACATCGGGCACCGACGCCTACAATGAAAAACTGTCACTGTTGCGCGCAAAAGAGGTTCAGCGCTATTTCGTTAATGAATGCGGCATGGACGCTTCCCGGCTTGAAGCTATCGGGTTGGGCGAGAGGTTCCTGTTCAACAGAAGCGACCCCAAAGCAGCTGAAAACCGGCGCGTCGAATTTCAAGCGCTTAGCTAGTGCTTTGCTTCAGACCGGATGACAATTCGCGGGCAGGGCAGGGTTTGCTGTCCCGCTTGACCCATAGCCCTAACGAAGTATCTGTGGCTTGAAGCGAACTTTCTGCCGCCTTTCCAGTTCCAAATGCTTGTTTAGCCGCGTATTTATCAGGCTATAAAGGCTAATCACCAGCATCGTGAGCA
>CAZIDQ010000013.1:7213-30904 GCA_964538015.1 uncultured Marinosulfonomonas sp. | reverse complement strand
AGGCACAATTGTCGAAGTTGGACAGCTGGACGGCCAGCAGAAACGGCTAAAGGCAGTTGTCAGCAGTTTTCCGCATTTTGACCCTACCAAAGAACGGGTGAAGGGTATTTACGAGTAACCTTTGTGGTTGTTCTTGAGAGCCTGGATTAGGTGCATTGGTCTGCTAGCCGTGTTTGTCTGGCTGCTACCCGTGCCTCGGATGTCAATTCTACGTGGTGCGAACTCCTGCATCAACGCCAAAGTGCCCCAGTTCGGTTATCTGCATAGGCTTGGCCGGATTGGGCGCTACTGAAATTGCGGCTGCTTGACGTAAAACCCTAAAGCTTCCCACCCCATGTTCGGGCCATATAAAGGCAGATACCGGCCAGAACTACAATCATTGTGATTGCCAGCAGATGTGCCCCTTCAAATCCCCAAAATTCTGACATGTGTGCTAATCCTTGTTGTTCACGTTAGCCCGGTTTCGGCCATGCGGGCCGCACCAAACGGGCTTAACCGGAATTTCATCAGTATTTTACCCTCGCCAAAATAGCTGCCATCGTCCAGATCGTCTTTGATCTCGTGAACCAGTGCACCAGAGAACAGTTCGGTCAGGGTGGCGCGGACTTCGCCTTTCCAATAAGTGCTTCCGTAACCGAACTCTTGCAAAACCAGCTGTGCAATCTCGTAGTCCCACAATCCATTTTCGCCCACCTCGGCAAGTTGCGATAGGATGAACCCTTTCATATGCAAACCGGTTTGCGCGGTGTCGTTAATCGAAGCGGGCTGCACAATTAATTGCCGTGGCGTGGGGGTGCGGACGACTTCGACAACTTCGGGGGATTCGGTGATCATTAGAAAACCGCCCCCTACCGTCAGCGCGAGGCCCAGAAGAAAATTCCATTCCGGAAACTGAAAGGCGAAAACTGCCAGAAAGATAACCGCAAACACGCCGTATAGCGCGCCAATGGCCTGTCCGCGTCCAACCCCGATCAACGGAAAGGATTTGTACCATGTAACGTAGCAAAATCCAAAGGTCAGGCCGGCCAGCAACAGCCAGAGGATTGCCCAAAAGTTAAATGTTGCCTGCACCATGTCCAGCACTGGTGCGTCATAAAAAAATGCGGCGCCGGGAAGCAAAAGGAACACCCAGTAAAAGACCTCTGCTGTAAACCGGATCGTTATGCCCACATCCGGATCGGTCACATCCAGCGCCCGCCCAGCCACAGCGCCTTCCACCCCCCAGCCAAACGCGGCCATGGCACCGCCCAGATAACCGATCCAGACCAGATTGCTGGTCTGCGACGTTTCCGAGAAAATACCGGGCACGAATATGGTTACACCGCCGCCAACGATGACCAGAATACCCAGTGCCGCGCGCAGGGTGATTTTTTCATTGTACCAGACCCGCGCCAAAGTTGCCCCGATGATCGGGTAAAGCAGGGCGGCAACGGCGGCAAAGATCGGCCCGACAAATCCGATTGCTAGGTAGGACCCGAACAGCGCACAGGGGCCGCCAAAGATGGCTGCCAGAAAGAACCATTTGGAAATGCCGGAAAAGCGGATAAGGGTGCGCCAGTATTCTCCAAGTTTGCTTAAGGATGCCAACCATAACAATTGGAACAGCAAAACGCCGACCGCATTAAAGGCGGTGATGACCGCTGCGGCCAATAGAAATTCGTCAATGGTCTCGAAAGCCATGAAACGAAAGGGCGGGGCGCTCCAGACTGCTGTGCCGGGAAGGTACCACGCCCCCCAGAACACCGCGCACCACAAGGCCCAGATATAACCCCATTTTACACTGCGATTGCGGTGCAGAATGCGGGCAGCGTTCATGTCCGTGACGGCAGATTTGCCCATTTTATTGCCAATATCCTTTAGCTATGGGGCCGGTTTTTTTCAGGATCGTAAAACGGCAGCGTGCCGACAGTGGCCGCGCAGGAAACGCCATCGCCTTCGATTTGCAATGCGGTTCCGGCCGCAGCCGCCGACGGAATAACATGGGCCAACGCCAGAGATTTACCCACCCGGTGCGACCAGACCGGCGAATTGATAACCCCGACTTTTTGACCGTCCTGCATCAGGCTTTCCCCTCCGGCCAGCGCCTTGTTATGATCCGCGACAATGCCAACCACGTTGACCTTTTCCTGACCTTTCAGCGCCATCGCTGCGTCTTTGCCGCGGTAATCGGCGCCCTTTTTGGCCATGGCCCAGCCCAGCCCAACCTCCCAAACCGAGTTTTCCTCGGTCATGTCATATGGATAGAACAACAGGCCGGCCTCGACCCGGATTTTATCCAGACAGGTGAACGAACACGGCATGATGCCGATGGATTTACCCTTGTCCACTATCTGGTCCCAGATGTCGCCTATATGCTCGGCGGTGGCGAAAATCTCGTAGCCGCGTTCGCCCGAATAACCGGTGCGCGAAATGATCACCGGATGATCAAACAATGTGGTGCGCGCCTGATGAAAATAGCCGAGGTTTTCAAGATCCAGAGGTGTGTATTGGTTCAGAAATCCGGTGGATTTTGGCCCTTGAAGGGAAATGTCGTGCAGATCATCATCAAATTTTATCTCGACATCCTTGCCCGCTGCAGATTCCTGCAACCGTTCCATACAATGGCCCGAGCCATGCACCACCAGCCATTCGCCATCCCCCATATTGAAAATGATGGCGTCATCACAAATGGTACCCTCTTCGGTCAGGTTGGGTCCATAGGCCGACCGCCCAGGCGGGATTGTGGCCATGTTGCGGGTGATGATGTGGTCAACCACCTCGGCTGCATCGGGGCCGCGCACGAATATCTTTCTTAGGCCGGATACATCAAACAGACCGGCCGCTTCGCGCACCGCGTCATGTTCGTCTTCGGCGTTCGTGGCGTAATCCCATGCCACCCCCATGCCGTTCCAGTCGCCCATGTCCGAGCCAAGCGCGCGGTGACGCCCTTCGAGTACTGATGTGCGGGATCCTTCGGTCATTGTCTTTCCTCTCTGTTGTCATATGTCAGTTGAAATGCCGTTCCAGCGCTTCTGTCAGCTCAAACAGATCAACGGTGGTTCCATAGGTGGCGACGTTGAAAATTGGCGCTTCCGGGTCGGTGTTAACGGCGATAATGGTGTCGATGTGTTTCATGCCAAACAGATGCTGGACCGCGCCCGATATTCCCAGAGCTAGGTAAAGCTGGCAGTTGGAAGCAACTTTGCCCGATTGGCCCACCTGATGCGGTTTTGGCAACCAGCCGCTATCAACGATGGGCCGTGAACACCCGAATGTTGCCCCGACTTTGTCGGCCAAATCTGCAAACCGTGGCAGGTTTTCCTTGTCCTGAATTCCGCGCCCGACAGACAGGATGAAATCAGCCTTGGTTATATCAATATCCGAGGGCGGGGCTTCTTGATATTCAACATGGGTCGACACGCCCTCAAGCGCGCCCAGATCAACCTCTAGCGTGGTTATTTTGGCGCTGCCTTTTGTTTCAGGCGAAATGAACGTGGCACCGCGCAGGGTTAGCACAACCACGCCTTTGCCGGAAAATCCCAGCTCCATTTCAACCTTGTTGCCATAGGCGCTGCGGGTGGCGATCAATTCGTCACCATCCATGCCAAGGATGAAAACATCCGAGGCAAAACCCGAGCCAAGCCGGGCGGCAACCGAGGCGCCATAGGCCATTCCGCTGGCGGTGTGACCAATCAGAATAACCGAAGGCCGCTTGTCAGCACCCGCTTTGATAATTGCTTCCTCTGCGATTAGCGGATCAAAATGGTTGCTGGGGGTTTGCAGCGTCAGGATTTCATCAACGCCCTCAAGGTTGACAGATTCCGCCAAAGCGTCAGGCGCGGCACCAATCAACAGCACAGTCAGAGGACCGCTGATCTGCTCTTTGATTGAAATAGCCGCACCAATCAGTTCGCCGGATATGTCGCGAATTTCACCGTCCAGCTGTTCGGCGACAACAAGAATACCGGTCATCACTTCTCTCCTTTGCGGTCACGTATGATGGTGGCGATCTGTTCGGCGACCTCGGCGGCGGTGCCTTCCAGCATGCGGGCCTTTTCCTGAATGGGCGTGTACATCCGGCGCACCCTGTAGCCGCCGCCACCGTCAATCAATGCTGCACCATCCAGCACCTCAAGGGGCTTTTTCTTGGCCTGTTTGATCATCCGCATGGTGGCATAACGCGGTGTGTTGGTGCCGGTCTGGATCGCCAGCACTGCTGGCGCTGGCATGGTCAGAACGTGCCGTGTGCCGCCTTCCAGCTCGCGGATCAGGGTCATGTCGCCTTGGCCGTCCCAGTCAACCGAGGCAATCACAGAACCATGCGGAAGCCCCAGAATACGCGCCAATGCAGTACCGGTTGAGCCATGCGCCTGATCCGATGACTGGGTGCCGGTCAGGATTAAGTCTGGCGCCTCGACGCGGGCCACACCGGCAATAGCGCGGGCAATGGTGACAGGGTCGGCCCCACGCAGACGTTCATCCCAGATACGCACCGCGCGGTCGGCCCCTTTGGCCAGAACCTTGCGCAGGGATTTTTCGGCCTCTTGTGGACCAATGGCCACCGCAACCACTTCGCCGCCGCCATTGGCATCAACCAATAACAATGCCTGTTCAAGCGCGGCATCATCCCATTCGTTCAGATCGTGTTCCAGATATTCATCTGAAATATCCAGACCATCAGCGGTAAATTCGTATTCATCCCCCAGCTTGGCCGCATGTTTAACCGTCACCAAAATACGCAAGCCGGTTTTATCCGGGGCTGTATATCCACCCAGATCAGCCGCTTGCACTGGGGTCAGATTATCCCAGTCCATTTTATCCAGCGCCGGCAGTGCCTCGGCGACGGGTTCTGTAGGTGGTTCAATCGGGGCAGGGGGCGCTTCAGCCGGTTCGGGTTCAGGGGGTGGCGGAGCCAGATCGGCAGGTTCGGAGGGTAATGCATCCGGCGAGGACAGTGGGGGCGGGGTTGCGGGTGTGGCGGTGTGGGCCAGCGCGGTCATCTTGGCGGCCAGAACTTCGTCCAGCCGTGTCGCCACCACTTCGGCGATGCGTGTGGCGATGGCATCGGTCAGGCGCTCGGCCATCGAGGGCAAATCCTTAAGCGTCAGAGCCTCAAGTTCGACCGCTTCGGCCACCAACTCGGCAATATCGCTGACCACAAAGTCGCTCTCGTGGCCGCTGGTTTTTCGTGCATCTTCAAACATTGTCAGATCCTTTGGACAACAGGTCACAAACACGTCTATTTTGCCCAGATCCGCGGCCTCGTGCATGCGGTTTTCGCTTGGCTTTTCGATCCCCGGCGGGTCCGGTATCCAGATGCGCCCGCCACCCGCACCGCAACAAAACGAATTGTCCCGATTGCGCGGCATTTCGACGATGGTGCAGCCGATGGCCTTTAGCACCTCGCGCGGGGCGTCATAGCCGCCGTTCAAACGGCCAAGATGACAAGGATCGTGGAAGGTCACACGCTTGTTCAGAGGTTTGGTGACCTTCAAACGGCCGGATTTCAGCAGATCGGCCAGCACCGATGAATAATGGTCGATCGGGGGTGTCTGGCCGAATTCCGGGTATTCGTTCTTGATGGTATTGTAGCTGTGCGGATCGGTGGTGATGATCCGGGCGAATTCTTTGACGCCGGTCATTGCTTCCAGATTTTCTTCGACCAGCGTTTCGTAAAGACCTTCTTCGCCCACGCGACGCACATCGTTGCCAGAATTACGTTCACCTTCGTGCAGTAGCGCAAAATCCGTGCCTGCGGCTTTCATCAACGAGGCAAAAGCGCGGCTGACCTTTTGGTTGCGCGGATCAAACGAGGCATAATCGCCAACAAACCACAGGTTTTCGGCCGGTGTTTCGCGAATGTCCTTAACCTCGAATTCCAGTTCACGGGTCCAGACTGCGCGCTTGCGGGCGTTTTCGCCAAAGCTGTTGCCGGTGCTGGCGATTGTGTCCAGCGTGCCTTGCAACAGTGGGTCCATATCGCCGCGATCAACCAGTTGGCGGCGCATTTGCACGATCATTGCGGGATGTTCGATCCCTACCGGACAAATTTCCTGACAGGCGCCACAGGATCGGCAGGACCACAGGGTTTCGGGATCAATGACATCCCCGATCAACGCGACACCATCCTCGGCCCGCCCCTGTGCTTTGTCGTTATAGGTGCGCAAATCAAGGATCAGATCGCGCGGAGAAAGCGGAAAGCCTGAATTTTGTGCCGGGCATGCCTCGTGGCAGCGACCGCATTTTGTGCAGGCGTCAAAGTTCAGCATGTCCTTCCATGAAAAATCGGAAATGCTGGCGATACCGGCGATTTCCTTGTCCTCGTCTTCGCGGGGTAAACGGGCCAGCGGTTTTTCCACCCGTGTCGCAAGGGAGCCCAGAACGGCAATAATATGCTTGGCTTTGTACCACGGAATTGCGGCGGTGAACGCCAGTGCCAATGCACCGTGCATCCACCAGTTGGCCCCCCGGATGGCGGCGGCCGTTTCCGGTGTCATGCCAAAGGCGGCAAATACCTTGGCCAGCAGCAATCCGACCGGCGACCAGAGTGCCCAGTCCGGCTGATCCATCAGCAGGCGCACAGCCTCTTGGGTAAAGCCGGAAAATTCGATAACCAACAGGACGCTAAGGAAAATCCAGTCCTCAACCCGCCAAGTCTTGGCCGGCTTGCGCAATTCGGTTTCGCCGCGATAGGCCCGCAAGTAGTTAAGTTTTGGCAGGTGGAAAGCGGCCCGTCGCCACATCATCATCAGGATGCCGGTGGTCAGGGCCAGATGGCCCAAATCCAGCACCAGACTGAACAACAGATAAAAGTCACCATTCCAAAAGCGGATCCCGAACAGCGGGTACAGAATATCATATTCAAGGGTGATGATTGCAGTGCCGATTGCCGCAATGACAAAGCCAAAGAAAATGCCTGCATGGGCGTATCCGGCATAGCGATCACGGCGCCTTAGTGTCCGGTGGGTCAGCAGATCGACAACCATGCGCCGGATTCCGGCAAGTAATTCGCCCGAGGTGGCGTGCGGTGCGCCACGACGGTATTTGGCAAAGTGACGCCAAGCACCCCACAGGAAAACACCAATGGCCGCAAAACCAATGACATAGAACCCGATAATTGCCGTGTGGCTTAGGGACCAGAATAGCTCGCGTGTTTCCACTTGGGTCTCCGTCAGGGGATTAAGGGATGGGATGCGCCCGATCAGGCGCATCCCGGTTTTGGGTGTGCATCAGCCCTGTGCTTCGCGATCCGTGATTTTGGGGAAGGTTTCGTGGCCCCAGACCTGCCGCTCGCGGATCCATGGCTGTGCGTGCTGCGGGTTTTTCGCTTCAAACTCGCGCGCAATACGATGGCCCGAGAAAATAGCGTCCGCCAGCAGGCCGGGTGCATAACAATCACCAGCGGCATAGATGCCGGTGATATCGTTCTCTTCCCATTCGGATTTTCGCGCTTTCAATTCGCGAAACAGCTTGTCATTGGGGATACGTCCGGTTACCGCGATCACCGTGTCGAATTCCATTTTGACAACGTCGGTGCCAACCTTACGCGGCATTTTGCCAAGGGTCGGGCCGGGGTCGCGTTTATATCCGTCGCGGAACAGGTAATAGAGCGTCGCCATACCTTCCTCGATCTTCTCGACCCAATGCAGGGTTTTCTCGTGGATGCCTTTTTCGTACATCATCCGGTGCAAGTTTGGCGATTCCAGCGTGAAATGTGTGTAAGGTGCCACCGATCCCAGCGAGGTGATGATGTTCACATCCTTGCCCGCATCCGCCATCATTTCGGCCATGGAGACACCAGTGAAATAGCCATCTGCATCAAGGATCAGCACCCGCTGGCCGACCTCTTTTCCTGCAAACACCTGTTCGGGGGTGCAGACATACGGTAGTGATGCATCCAGCCCCTCGACTGGGTCATGGGTGACCGAGCTTTCGCCAGTGGTGGACCAGTGCGATCCGGTGGCGATGACGATCTTTTCCGCGCCGTATTCCAGCACCTCGTCTGCGGTCATTTCGCCGACACCGGTGTGCACTTCGACATTCTTTAGCTTATCGAGCTGAATCTGGCGGTACGTGGTCAGACGCGCCCATTCCGAGAGGCCCGGATAGCGCATAATATCGTTCACGCAACCACCGACTTCGGCACTGGCTTCGCGCAGGTGCACATCATAGCCACGTTCGCCCAGAACCCGCGCGGTTTCCATGCCGGCGGGGCCAGCACCAACCACCAGAACCGAATCCTCGGATTTGGTTTTGCTGAATTTCTCGGGGTGCCAGCCGCGACGGTATTCCTCGTTAGCGGTGGCGTTTTGGGTGCAGACCATTGGCGGGCCGCCAATTTCCCAGCGTGAAATGCAGACGTTGCAACCGATACATTCGCGCACATCCTCGATGCGACCTTCGTCGATCTTTTGCGGCAGGAACGGGTCGGCAATCGAAGGCCGCGCCGCGCCGATGATGTCCAACTGACCGGATGTGATTTTGGCCGCCATATCGTCGGCGCTGGTTTCGCGTCCAACCCCCAGAACCGGGATGTTGGCCAATGCGCGCACATCCTTGGTCCAGTTGGCCTGATGTCCGGCCTTGTAAAACCGTGATGGGCCAGCGTCTTCGCCCCATTCGGCAATATCGCCCACGTTGACATCCCACAGATCAAGCACGCCTTCCTTGGCGACCAGTTCAACAAATTTCAAACCATCATCACCAGCTTCCAGACCGCCAACACCATAAAGCGTATCAATGGCCAGTCGGGTCGCGATGGCGCAGTTGTCGCCAACCGCTTCCTTGATGGCAGCCAGTGATTCAATCCAGAACCGGGCGCGGTTTTCAAACGAGCCACCATAGCCGTCAGTGCGTTTATTGTGGAAGGGTGACAGGAATTGCAGCGGCAGGTAGGAATGCGCGCCGTAGATATAAACGATGTCAAATCCGGCCTGTTCGGCCCGAATAGCGGCCTCTGCATATAGTTTGATCAGATCCTTGATGTCCTGCTCGTCGCATTCGTGGGTATAGGTCAGGAATTCAAATTCCGACGCGCCGCCCGATGGTCCGCGCGATACCGCGCGACTTTCCAGATTTGGGGCGTGGGGGCCGCCATACCACATTTCAATGCCGCCAAGCGCGCCATGCTTGTGCAATTCGTCATTCATGTGACGCAGGTTGATGATGTCGCCTTCGTCCCAGATACGGGCGGACACGCGGTGGGTATCATCGCTTTCGGGACTGATCGAACAGTATTCTGTGCAACAGGCACCCCAGCCGCCTTCGGCTTTCATCGCCCGATTGGCCGCCTGGGTTCCGGGTTTTTCGGATCCGGCGCCAATGCAGTGGGGCACCTGATAAAACCGGTTCTTTAGCGTCTTGGGGCCGATTTTTATCGGCTCGAACAAACAATCATGTTTTGGGTTGCGTGGCATTTGGGAAACCTCCTTGGTTGGCTTATTGGGCTATTGGTTTTGGCGGTTGTTGGTGATCTTGCCGCCGCCGATCATCAGGGCAGCAGCAAGGAATTTTCGGGTGTCATCGAAAACAGACGGCTTTTCGCCGCGCCAGCGCTCAAACAACCGGCACTCTACAGGTTGCCCTTGTTCCAGTGCGGCCAGCGCTTGAGTGGTCTCGGTGGCGAAAATGCGAAATCTTTTGCGGGCATTGTCTGTGTAGGTGTCCCAGTGCAACGCCTCCATGCGCAGATGAAACAGGGACGATCGGGCGCGGCGGGCAATGGTCATGTTGTCAATAAACCGATCAACCCCGCCCCATCGCACAGCCGCATTGCGTATGCGTTTGCGGGCGCGGCCCTCGCGGCCATGATGACGATCTATCAGCGCCAGATTTACCAGTGTTGGCACCTGTCGCGGATCAGAGGCGGCAAACCCCAGACGGCTGATCCAGCCAGCACGACGCCACGCGCGGGCGGCACCACTGATGTCGTCAACAAGGTAGGCCTTGTTTCCGGCCTCGGTCAGTCGTTCCCAATGCAGATCAAGACGGCGCCAGCCAGCGGCCAGTGCGGCCTGCATTTGAAGGTCTTGCGGATCAGATGCCAAGATAGGCAGCACGGACATGTTCATTGTCGTGTAACTCCTTTGCGGGGCCTTCCAGCGCCATGTTGCCGGTTTCCAGCACATAGGCGTAATTGGCCAATTCCAGAGCCAGTTCGGCGTTTTGTTCAACCAGAACCACGGTGACACCGCGGGCATTTATGTCTTCGATAATTACGGCGATTTCCTCGACCACCACGGGTGCCAGACCCATGGAGGGTTCATCCATCAACAGGATTTTGGGGTCGGACATCAGGGCACGGCCAATGGCCAGCATTTGCTGCTCGCCGCCCGACATGGTTTTGGCCATCTGTTTGCGGCGCTCTTTCAGACGGGGAAAGCGGGTAAAAACGCCCTCCAGATCATTTTCGACCGCAGGTTTGTCACGGCGCAGGAACGCGCCCGTGCGCAGGTTTTCCTCGACCGTCAGATCGGGAAAGATGCGCCGCCCCTCGGGAACATGCGCCATGCCCTTGCCGACGATCTTATCCGCGGGCAGGTGATCAATGCGTTCGCCATTGAACAGGATTTCGCCCGAGGACAGCGTGCTTAGCCCTGACATAGCGCGCAGGGTTGTTGATTTACCCGCACCATTGCCGCCAATGATGGTAATGATCCCGCCTTCGGGCACATTGATCGAAATATCGCTGATTGCGTTGACGCTGCCATAATCCACACAGGCGTTTTTCATCTCAAGCAACATGGCGCGCACCTCCCAGATAGGCCTCAATAACCTTGGGGTCATTGCGGATTTCCTTAGGGCCACCATCGGCCAGAAACTTGCCAAAACTCATGCAGGTGATGTGGTCGCACAGCCCCATGATGGCGTGCATGTCATGTTCCACCAGCAGGATGGTGACCCCGCTATCGCGAAGCTTTTCCATCAGCTTCATCATCCGGGTGGTTTCTTCAGGGTTCATGCCGGTAAATGGCTCGTCCAGGATCACCAGATCCGGGCGACACGCCAGCGCCACCGCCATTCCCAACGCGCGTTGATGGCCATGCGGCAGGTCGCCAGCCAGATTGTCGGCCACATCCAGAAGGCCGAAAAAATCCAGTGCCTCGCGTGCACGGGCATCGGCACCGCGTTTATCGGCGGCGTCCGCTCCGGTTAATGCACCCCAGATGGTCGGGGGAAACTCCATATGCGTGCCCATCAGTGCGTTTTCCAACACCGTCAGTTCGGCAAACAGAGTGGAATGCTGGAACGTGCGCACCAGCCCGCGGTGGGCGACCTCGTGCATGGCCAGCCCCGATATTTCCTCGCCGCGCAGTTTCACGCTGCCATTGGTTGGTTTGTAGAACCCCGATATCATGTTGAAAGTGGTGGTTTTACCGGCGCCATTGGGGCCAATCAGGCCATGGATCGCGCCCTTTTTGACCGCGAAACTTAACCCGTCCACTGCCGTCAATCCGCCAAAGCGTTTGGTCAGATTGGTGATTTCCAGAATTGGCCCGCTCATGATGCAGCCTCCTGACTTGTGCTGCGTTTCCTGCGCCATGCGACTTGGGCGCGCTGAACCAGGCTCTCCAACCCGTCAGGCAGGAACAGGATCGACAGGATCATGATGGCGCCATAGATCAGCGGGCGCATCTGCTCGAACCCCATTTCGCGCAGGACCACCTCGTTTATCACGGTCAGCACGACGCAGCCCAGAATTGGTCCGTAAAAGGTACCGGTGCCGCCGACGATGGCCCAGGTTAGAACGAACACCATCATTTCCACGTCAAAGCTGTTGGGATTGATGGTGCCGATGTAATGGGCCAAAAGTGCCCCGGATAATCCGGCAAAGCCCGAGGCCAGCACAAACGCCATCGTCCGGTATTTTCGCACATTGACGCCTGATGCTTGGGCCAGCATATCCTGCCAGTGCACCGCGTGAAATGTCAGCCCAACCAGCGAGCGTTCAATGCGCCACAAGATCCACAGACTGATAATCACGACGATCAGGGCGAAATAGTAATAGGTGACCGGTTCGAAAAAATCGGCAGTGATCCCGCCGATGCTGAAATCCGGCATGCCATCAATCCGCTTTAGCCCTTTGGCCCCGCCAAACGGGTCGCGAAACCGTTTCCACAGCAAGCGGATGATTTCAGCCGAGGCAAAGCTGCCGATCAGAAAATAAAACCCCTTCATGCGAAACAGTGGAAAGCTGAGCAAGAAGGCTGTCGCCGCAGCAATCAGCGCGCCCACGATCATGGAAACCGGCACCCACACCCCCAGCCGTTTGGACAGCAGCGCCGAGGCATATGCCCCCACCCCCATTATCACCACATGGCCCAGCGACCATTCACCCGTCAGGGTCAACAGCCGGTATGACACGACCAACAGGATATTGATCACCAAAAAGACAAGGATTTCCTGCTGCGAGAAACTCAGAATATGGGGCAGGGTGATCAGGATGGCGGCAAGCAGCAGCCAGAGAAGAATTCTAGGCACGATCCGCACTCCCAAACAGGCCGGTCGGTTTAACGATCAGCACAATGAACATCAGTGACAGACCAACGATGTCGGCCAGCACACCATCAAAGAACGTGGTTACGAAGGTGTGCACGAATGCGTAGGCCACCGAGGCAAGGACCGCCCCCTCTAGTGATCCGACACCACCGACAATGACGACGATAAACGCGGCGATGATCACCGAATGGCCCATATGCGGGTTAACCGAAATCAGCGGTGCCGTCAGTGCACCGGCAACCCCGGCCAGCGCGGCGCCAATGAACATGGCGATCTTGGCGGTCTGGTTGATTGATATGCCTTGTAGGGCCGCGGCCTCTTTGTCTTGGGCACTTGCCCTTAACGCCCAACCAAACCGGGTCCGTGTCAGGAACAGCCAAAGGGCAGTCAAAAACCCGAACGCGGCCAGAATGACGTAAAGGCGCTGAACCGGCAGGCGTATCTTGTCGGAAAATATGATTACGTCCTGGGTGACGGGCGGTACAAAAGCCATTCGAACGCCAAATGTCATGGCGGCAAGCGCCTGCAGGATCATCAGAAACCCGATTGAAGCGACCAGCCCCCCCAGCGGGTTTTCCCGCAACGGTCGAAACATGGTCTTTTCCATCAATAACCCGACCGCCCCGACAAATATCAACGCCAACGCGGCCACCAGAATGAACGGCATCTCCATCTTGGTATACAGCGCCACCACGATGTAGGATCCCAGCATGAACAATTCGCCATGGGCGAAATTCACGATCCCCATGACCCCGAAAATCAACACCAGCCCCACCGCCACCAGCGATATATAGCTGGCCGAATACAGGGCATTCAGCCCGGTCTGCGCAAGCAATTCAAACATGCTATTCCTTTGGAAATTCAGATGTTTATGGCGCGCGGCCTGTTGATTTTCCGCGCGCCGGTAAAACCAGGTCTAGGTTCGCTGGTCCCACATCTGGTCATAAGCAGCCATGTGCTTTTTCAGCAATTCACCATGCTTGTCGTACCACTCGGGAATCGAGCCAAAGCCTTTGATCACGGCCTTGCCGTTTTCGATTGCCACAACCGGCCAATCACCAACCAAAGCATTGTTGATGCCAAAGAGGTCATCGCCCCACCAGTCGGCATCGCCAAAGGCATGTGCGCCCTTGCCACCCTCCTGCATGGCCGCCTGTACGGCACCCGGATCGGTCGATCCCGCCTTTTCGGCTGCGTCCTTCCACATATCCATGATGGCCGCATATTCCCAACTGACCGCACCCCACTGGCCCGGAAACCGTTTGGCATATTCGGCAAAGAACTTGTTGGGGTTCTTGAAGTTGATGTTGTCGGCTTCAAGCGCCGGGTCATCGAAATCGGGGAACTGGAAGATGATACCTTCCATGAACTCTTTCGAGGTTTTCTCGATGATCTGGTCATAGAAATCCAGCGTGCACGAAATAATCTGCCCCTTGTAACCCTGCTGAAACAGCTGTTCGCAAATCGGGTGTACATAGTCGGAATAGCAGGTGTCCAAACTGATAATGTCCGGATCCTTTGACAGCAGTTTGGTCACAACCGGCGCAAAGTCAGTGGTTGCCGGATCGAACAACAGTGGCTCGTCCAGCATCTCGATTCCGGCGGCCTCGAATGCGGCCAGATAAGTGGCAACCGAAGGCAGACCCAGCGCATCATCCTGCGCACACATGACGGCGGTTTTCAGTTCCGGCTTGTTGTCGGCCAACCACTGAACCCCTGTGACATTGTAGACTGGATGCACCTCGACAGGTGCGATCAGCGTTCCGGTGTCGGGGCCAAGATCCGATGGCAGCAGGGTTGAAAACAGCATGCCGGTCTTGTCCGCAACCGGTTGTGCCCCCGGCCAGGTGTCCCCGCCCAACATCATCACAAAGCTGACGCCGTCTTCGCGGATCAGTTTGGTGGCGCCTGTGCGCGCTTTTGCCGGATCGTACTCATTGTCATAACCAATGAATTCGACGGTATGGGCGGTTCCGTTAATATTTATGCCGCCGGCATCATTAACCCATTCCGCCCAGATCTGGCATCCATCCAGCCCCGGTTTTCCCCAGGCCGAAACCGGCCCTGTCAAAGGGGCCAAAAAACCGATCTTGATTACATTTTCGGCCGCGAATGCAGCCCCTGGCAGCGCAGAGCTTAACGCTCCGGCACCGGCAAGCGAAGTTGCCGTGCTTAGAAACCGCCGCCGGCTCAGTCCTGATAATTTTTTCCTTATATTCATTTTTTCCTCCCTAACGCCCTGAGTTGGTTGTCCTGCCCACCCGATCTCATATCGAATGCTCCAAGAATCATGGCCAATTAAAGACCAAACAAAGTACCTAGGTGCGCCAATATGAAAAAGTTGTCACCAAAAGCTACCGATTTCAAGAAAAACCGACAGAATTGGCGCTAAAACTATTCGAAATGGCGTTAATTGGGTGGGATTGGGTTGATATTGTGCTAAATAGCGCTAATATGAGATATGGATCAGATAATTGGTTCTTAATTGGTATATCAGCAAGGCTTATGGATTGTTCTGTTCTGGATTGGCGACTATTGGAGCAATGTAACAAGCAGGCTGGCGAATCGTCTGGCCGCGCGCTTTGTCCTTTGTTAATTGAGGTCCGCTGTCACTACGCCGATACCCCGCGACCTGCACGGAAGAAGAGCAATGAGTAATAATGCCCGCCCGCCCTGGGATTTGGACACAAAGATTCGAAAACCGGTGACATCCAGCACCCGTAAATTTGCGGATGCGCTGTTTCAAGCGATTGTTGATGGTGACCACCGCTTTGGCACCCGACTACCGGCCGAGCGCGCGTTAAGCGAGGAATACGGGTTATCGCGAAACACGGTACGTCAGGGGCTAGACCTGCTGGATCGCTATGGGGTTGTCAAACGCCACGCGGGTAGCGGCTCGGTTGTGTGTTACCGCAAAGCCGAAGCATCAACCGCGCCCGATATTCTGCCCTTGCCCGACGGGGCCGGCAAACTGGATCTGGGTGAAATCAGCGAAATCACCAGCCCGCTTGAACTGGGTGTTGTGCGTTCGATCATCGAACCGGAAATAGCGCGTTTGGCGGTTCTGTCGATGACAACACGCGATATACAAAAGCTGAATGAAATTCAGCGGGAAATGGAGACCGTCACTGTGGATGGTGAACGGCTTGCTGCGCTGGATGATGAGTTTCGCATGGCAATTGCCAGAGGCACCCACAACCCGCTGCTGATTGCGATCTATGCAATGGTGAACCACGTCAATCGCACCGCTGACTGGGCAGAACAGCGGCGCAGCGCCCTGACACCCAGACGAATTCGCGAATACCGTTTACAGAACCAGTCCCTGTGCGAGGCGATCAGCAAACGGGAAATTGAAACTGCTGTTGAGTATCTAAAACTGTCGCTTGCCGAATTCCATCAGGATTTGATGCGCGGCGTGTGACGGGCATCCGCGTTTCAAGCGCGTCGCGCGTCCAGCAACTGATCCCACATCTGACCGTTTTCACGCATGTGCCGCAGCAGAATGTCGCCATGTAAATCCCACCAGTCCAGAACCGATCGAAATTCCTCGATCCGGGCTTTGCCGTCTTTGATCCGCACCACAGGCCACGACCCGACCAGCGCGTGATCAATGCCAAACAGATCGCGGCCCCACCAGCGGGCCGCACCGAATACGTTGTTGCTGAACCCGCCTTGCTTGATCGCTGACAGCACCGCCAGCGGCTCGACCGTCTGAATCCGCTCGACTGCATGACGCCACATTTCCAGAATTGCGTAATATTCCCAGGACACCGCACTCCATTCCCCAGGAAAGCGGCGATTGAATTCTTGATAGAATTCTTTGGGGCGGTGAAAGTGAATTCGCGGATCATTCAGCGCCGGATCGTCGAAATCCGGGAACTGAAAGACAAAACCCTCCATGAAATCCTGACTGGTTTTGGCAATTAGTTGTTCGTAATTATCACAGGTGCAGGACAAAATTTGCCCCTTGAAACCTCGGGAATAAGCCGCTTCTGTCAAGGCGTGTACGAATGGCTCGTAGGCAGTATCCCAACACAGGATGTCCGGATTCGATGCCAGCATCGCATCGACAATGCCCGCCATGTCCTGTTCCGAACCCGGAAATAAAATCTCTTTGACCACGGTAATGTTGGCCGCCTCAAAGGCCGCCTTGTAGGTGGCCAGTGACGGCAAGCCAAGGGCATCGCGTTGCGCGCAAATGGCAACGGATTTCAGGTCGGGGTGGTTCTCGGCCAGCCAGCTGACACCGGTGACCACATAGATCGGATGTACCTCGCACGGGGCGATCAGATAAGGTGTATCGGGCGAAAGGTCACTGGGCAGCAGGGTGGTTGCCAGCATTTTGTTGCGGGTTAGAAAATCGCTGATCGCCGGTACTGTATCGCCCCCCAACATCAGGATGATTTTTACGCCGCGTTCCAGCACCAGATGCTTTGCCCCCACAACGGCGCGGGCCGGATTGTATTCGTCATCAAAGGCAACGACCTCGACCAGACGGTGTTGGTCACCGATCTTTAGCCCGCCTTGGGCATTCACCCAATCGGCCCAGATACGACACCCCTCGACCCCCGGTCGCCCCCATGTCGAGGAATCCCCTGTAAGAGGGGCCAAAACCCCGACACATACGACCTCGCGGGCCCGGCCGCCCAGTTTTGGCAGGCTTGCACTGACGGCCAGATCGGCTCCGAATTTGTAGATGCTCACCGAGACCCCTTAAGCTTGAAATTGGAACACCTTTCAAAGTCGAGGCTGTCGGGAGCAAAGTCAATACCATTGCCATCGTTGTCCGAGGAAACGGTTTTTGGACGGGCAGGGGGCGCCCACTGACGGCTAATGGCAAACCCAGACTATACCGGTATTTCAATTTCTGCAGGACCGCGTCTTGCAGTTGAACTTGCTTTTTCTGAGAACATTAATGGCTTGGGCACTGTAGCCGTATACATCTGGCACAGTATTAGATGGCCGCTTCAATTAGCATATGGGGCGGAACTAAACCGCAACTGGTTCCCGCTACCGCCCCAATCATACCTGCTTATTGTGGTAACAACATGCCGCGGATGGTGAAGTACAGCATTGCAGCAAGTACGCCAGCCAAAGGAACTGTGATAACCCAAGCGGCTGCGATTTTCAGCAACATGGAACGCTTGACCAATTCGGTGCGATAAACCTTGCGCAGCTCCTTGCGATCCTTTTTGTGCAGGGTGGGGCCTTTTTTCTTCTTTAGCTCGGCCAGCAACAACCCCTTTTCATTGATGTCTGCCTTGTCGAACTTGTCCAGAAACGCGTCAACCACTTCGGGTGCATCGTTTTGGTGATGATCACGTATCTCGTCCAGCAGCCGGGCGTGATTTGCCTCGAGATACTCGCGCAGGAAACCCACGCCGAAGATGCCGCCAACGGCAATGTGGGTGGAACTGACCGGCAATCCCAACTGCGAGGCGATGATAACCGTAATCGCCGCCGCCATGGCAACGCAATATGCCCGCATTTTATCCAGTTCGGTGATCTCGGTGCCGACTGTGCGGATAAGCTTGGGACCATAAAGCGCCAGACCAAGTGCGATACCAACGGCCCCGACCATCATGACCCACATCGGGATTTCAGCCTTGGCGGCAACACCACCGTGCAGGATGGCATCATTGATCGCCGCGAGCGGGCCAACCGCATTGGCAACATCATTCGCGCCGTGGGCAAAGCTGAGCAGCGCGGCGGCAAAAATGAGCGGTACGGTGAACAATTTGTTTACGCTGGTCCTGTCATTTTCCAGATTTCTGGATGCGCGGTTGACCAACGGCCTGACCAATAGAAACACAGCAACAGCAATCGCCAGCCCAATCAGCGCGGCGGAAATAATGTCAAATTTCCACAGCTTTTTTAAACCTTTCAAGATCAGATAGGTTGAAAACGCCCATGTCATCAAACCAATGAAATAGGGAACCATGCGTTTGGCTGCCGTTATTTTGTCGGACCGGTAAACGATGGTGCGCTTGACCAGATACAGAAATCCCGCTGCAATAATTCCGCCCAGAACCGGCGAAATCACCCAACTGGCAGCGATCATGCCAACCTTGTTCCAGTTCGCAATTTCCCATCCTGCGGCCGCAATACCTGCCCCCAGAACCCCGCCCACAATCGAGTGGGTGGTAGACACCGGTGCGCCGATTGCGGTCGCCGCATTCAGCCATATCGCGGCTGCCAGCAATGCTGCCATCATCACCCAGATAAAGGTGGTACTGTCAGCAATCAGTGCGGGGTCGATGATGCCCTTCTTGATGGTGCTGACTACATCCCCGCCAGCGATTAGCGCGCCGCCTGCCTCGAATACAGCGGCAATCAGAATTGCCCCTGTCAGGGTCAGCGCCTGTGATCCAACCGCCGGTCCGACATTGTTGGCCACATCGTTCGCGCCGATGTTCATCGCCATATACCCGCCGATCATTGCAGCAACGACCAGCAAATAACTGTCGGCAACGCCCTGAAGTCGCGACGAGACGATCAGCATAATTGCTACGATAAACAGCAACGCCGTTCCAAGACGAAACAGTTCCCCCCGGCCTAGATTTGTCGCCTGTTCCAAGGCTCTGATGCTATTCAATTCCATTGGTGGTAATCCTCCTGTGGCCTGACGGGGTTTGCTCTCCAATCAGGTCTATTCGCTTTTCAGTCAGCCGGTCCATACTGTTCGCACAGGCTGAACTGGTTTGATTTCCACCAAATTATCGCCCCCTGCAACACGTCGGATTACTAATTACACCGATGTGAATTTGTCTATGATTTACATCAAAATTCCCGGTCAAACCCGGTTTGCGTCAGAGACATAGCAACACGCATAAGAAAGCCTTTGAACTTTCGAATTTGCTCGCAAAATTGCGTATGCCTGCGTATACACAATCAGGCGCATTCGTATAGGGTATCAATACCGTGATTAAACGCATAGTCCTTCCCGCTATTTTTATTGTTTTGGCCTTTGGTTTCTGGATCAGCCCCAACTTCAAAGAAATTGCAGCGGGTGTTGCGATATTCCTGTTCGGTATGATCTTTCTTGAAGACGGGTTTCGGGCATTTACGGGCGGAATTCTTGAAAGCCTGCTGGCGAAAACCACAGATAAGCTGTGGAAAAGCATTTCATTTGGGGTCGTTAGTACGACGGTTATGCAATCCAGTTCGCTGGTCTCGGTTATCACCATTTCATTTCTCAGTTCGGGCCTGATCGGGCTGGCCGCAGGGATCGGGATTATCTTTGGCGCAAATCTGGGGACAACGACCGGGGCATGGTTGATTGCGGGCTTTGGTCTAAAGGTGAAAATCTCGGCCTATGCGATGCCGATGCTGGTTTTCGGCGTTATTCTGGTGTTTCAAAAATCGCAGAATCTGAAAGGGATCGGTTATGTTCTGGCCGGTCTTGGGCTGCTGTTTCTAGGTATCCACCACATGAAAGAAGGGTTCGAGGCATTTCGTGAAACCATCGACCTGACCCAGTTTGCGGTTGACGGATATGCGGGGCTGTTTTTGTTCGCCGCAATCGGCATTGCCGCGACCGTGATCATGCAAAGTTCGCACGCAACGCTGGTGATTATTATAACGGCCCTTTCCGTTGGGCAGATCACCTATGAAAATGCATTGGCACTGGCGATCGGGGCGAATGTCGGCACGACGATCACCGCAATTATCGGCTCGATGAGCGCGAACCATCAGGGCAAGCGGCTGGCGGGGGCGCATCTGATTTTCAACCTGATCACCGGATTGATCGCGATTACCTTTATCTGGCAAATCATCTGGGCCGTTGACTGGATCAGTCAGGCCGTTGGCATCGCCAACGATAATTACACTTTGAAACTGGCAGTGTTCCACACGGTGTTCAATCTGATCGGCGTTATGGTAATGGCGCCTTTCGTCGGGAAACTTGTCCGGTTTCTCGAGCGGGTAATCCCGACGCCTGAAACTTCAATTGTTGAAACGCAATTCCTGAATGAATCGGTTGCGGATTTCCCGGAAACGCTGCTTACCGCTGTGCGGAACGAAGTGTTCCATCTCTATGACAACGCCTATAAAATTATTGCGCACGGTATTAATGTGCATCGGGAAACGATTTCCTCGGATGTTATTCTGGATGAAGAACTGAAATCATCGAAAGAAATCATTCAGGAGGATATAGCCGAACAATACACCCGCAGCATCAAGAGCCTGCATTCGGCGATTATTGATTTTACCGGCGCGGCCCAAATCCGGATGAGTTCCGAATTTTCGGGCCATTTGTATGATCTGCGTCGGGCCAGCCAACGGATAGTTCAAGCCGTTAAAGACACCAAACACTTGCAAAAAAATATTGACCGGTTTGGCAAGTCGCGAAACAAGGCGATCCGTAACGAGTACAATAACATCCGCATTAGTATTGCCCGGATATTGCGATTGATTGAGCAGTTGCGGCACGGGGATACCGATGTCGATATATTCGATCTGGATGACAACAAGCTGTCCGCCAAAGAGGGGCGCAATGCGACGTTACGCAATATTGACTCGATGATCCGCGAGGGGCAGATTACAGCCGAGATGGCGACATCTTTGATGAACGACTTAAGCTATAGTAAATCCATCATCAGCGATTTAACCCGTGCGGCAAAAATTCTGCTGGGGGAACGTGACGCCGACCTGATGGAAGGTCAGAGTATTATGGGGCTGGAAGACGAGGAAATTCACAGCCTGACCCAGTGACGATGCCTGTTTCTAACGACTTGAAATGCTCAAATAATGGGGAGATCGAAAGATGGGACTTAAGGATATTCTTAGCAAACTTGACAAGGTGCTGGATACCAAAAAGGGCCGCACCGCCAAGCAAGTCGAAGCGATTGAAAAACTGATCACCAAGCTGGTTGAAAAAGAAGCAAAGTATAAAGCCAAACTCTTGCTGGCAAAAACGCCACGGGAAAAGGAAAAACTTGAGCGTAAGATCAAAGTTTGCGAAGCGCAAATCGCCAAAGGTCACGCCGCAGAAGTAATGCTGCGCACGGATGTGGCATAGCATCCAAGGTTTCCACCACCATTCCGGCGTTGTCAAAAAAGGCGGGTGCCTGAATTGCGGCGTTGGTTTTAGTTGCTCCAAACACCGGCAAAATCACATTAGGGATGGTGGTGGGCTGTCGCCCATGAACGCCTGAACCACGACACCCGAACACGTCAATTTTCTGTGCTCTACGGGTGTGTGATTAGTCATGAAACTCTTTTTGATTACACACTGAATAACTGCGCATCAAACGGCATGAAATGGTGCGCGAATAGTCAACATTTGGGCCCGTGCGGTGTGGCAAATGCCATTCGATCCAAATCATCATTGATTTGACTTTAGTCAATGCGGTCCTGAAATTTTCTGCGTAACCAAATGCCATAGAGGATGGAATGGTTAGCAACTTGATCTCAAGGCGCAATCTGCTACGCGGATTGCGAGACGAGGCAGCTACTTTACGACCCCCGTTTTCTCAGGTGGAAACGGTTTTCGTTGAGAGATGCGACAGTTGTGGTAACTGTATCAGGTCCTGCCCCGAAAAAATCCTTATTCGCGGCGCAGGCGGGCTTCCCCAGGTTGATTTTTCAAACGGCAATTGCACATTTTGCGCCAAATGCGCCGATGTTTGCGATGCTGATGCCTTTGGCACAGCGCGTGATATTGATCATGCGTGGGATTTGCGCGCGGTAGTTTCAGAAACTTGTCTTGAGCATAAAGGCATCTCGTGTCGCGCTTGCGAAAGCTGGTGCGAGCCGCGTGCCATCCGTTTTCGCCCTGCAATCGGCGGGCGCAGCGATATCCTGTTGGATCAGTCCATTTGCACCGGTTGCGGTGCATGCGTTGCGCCGTGCCCGCAAGCATCAATCACAATCACACATACACCCACCGGGGCAGAGCAAATGTCACCGGCATATACGGAGGAGATCGCATGACCATCTGTAGTTTGGTTATTTATTCAAAGCCCGAAAACCTGGCAAGCGTTCAGACCGAAGTTGCCGGGATTGAAGCGGTCGAAATCCACGCCACGGACCCCTCCGGCAAACTGGTCGTAACAATTGACCATCCCGAACGCGCCTATTGCAGCGACACAATCATGAGTTTCCACAACATCAGCGGGGTGATCAATACCACGCTGGTCTACGAGTACACTGAATAGGACAAGACCTCCGAACAACAAACTGAACTGATAGCCAAGGATCAAGGAGTACCAACCATGTCATTAAACCGCCGTAACTTCATAAAGGCCAATGCCGTAGCCGCTGCTACCGTCTCGGCCGGGATAACGCTTCCAGACTCTCAAGCGCACGCGCAAGAGGGCGATGACGGTATCCGCTGGGACAAAACGGCCTGCCGTTTCTGTGGCACAGGCTGTAGTGTGCTTGTCGGGGTCAAAGACGGCAAAGTCGTTGCGACCCAAGGTGACCCGGATTCGCCCGTTAACCGTGGCCTGAACTG
This sequence comes from uncultured Marinosulfonomonas sp., assembly GCA_964538015.1. GTDB lineage: Bacteria > Pseudomonadota > Alphaproteobacteria > Rhodobacterales > Rhodobacteraceae > Profundibacter. The sequence continues at coordinate 7,971 of CAZIDQ010000013.1, read as the reverse complement.
CATCAAAGGCTATTTCCTGACCAAGATCATGTATGGCAAGGACCGCCTGACCAAACCGCTGCTACGCAAAAGGGACGGCGTTTACGCCAAGGATGGCGAGTTTGAAGAAGTCAGCTGGGATGAAGCCTTCAAAACCATGGCTGACAAGTGGATTACCGCTCGCAAGAACAAAGGGCCAAAAGGTGTGGGCATGTTCGGCTCGGGGCAATGGACGATCTGGGAAGGTTATGCTGCCGCCAAGCTGATCAAGGCGGGCTTTCGCTCCAACAGTTTAGAGCCAAACGCGCGCCACTGTATGGCGTCAGCTGTGGGCGCCTTTATGCGCGCCTTTGGCATTGACGAGCCGATGGGCTGTTATGACGATCTGGAACATGCCGATGTGTTTGTTCTGTGGGGCGCCAATATGGCCGAGATGCACCCGATCCTGTGGTCGCGTCTGACCAACACGCGTCTGACCAAACCCGGTTGCGAGGTGCATGTGCTGTCGACCTTCAGGCATCGCTGCTTTGAGCTGTCCGACAATGATATGATTTTTACCCCGCAAACCGATCTGGCGATCACCAACTACATCGCCAACTACATCATCCAGAACAAAGCCTATAATCAGGCGTTCGTTGACAGCCACTGTAACTTTAAACGTGCCACCACCGATATCGGTTATGGCTTGCGCCCTGAACATCCGCTGGAAAAAGCTGCGGCCAATCCGGGCAAAGGTGCAATGAGCGACATGACCTTTGATGAATACGCCAAAGCTGTCG